>WOZY01000227.1 GCA_011620045.1 Mesotoga sp. | reverse complement strand
CGACCCTAATCTGACCGGGCTCATTGGACCGGAATTCACGGAGTTGACAACTACGCTGGGAAATCTGGAGGCAAAAAGATCCTCGACCAATCCGGACTTTGCGGCTCTCCTTGTGAAGTTCTTCAAAGAACTCGATCTCAAGAAAGGTGATCCCGTAGCTATAGGAGCGAGCGGCTCTTTCCCCGCGCTTCTTCTCGCCACTCTCTGCGCCTGTGAAGTTTTGGAACTTGAACCCCTTGTGATCTATTCGGTTGGCGCTTCTGAGCACGGCGCAACGCACCCTGAATTTACCTTCGTTACGATGCTGGAAAGACTTGTAGAGGCAGAGCTGCTTAAAGACAGCCTGATCGCAGTCTCTCTGGGAGGTAATTACGATACGGCAAGCGGGATGTTTTTCCCGAACGCTCGTGAACTGATGACGGAGATTGCTTTATCCAGCGGAAAGACCTTCATATATGAAGAGCCTCTTCAAGCAAGCATCGAAAAGAGACTTGAGCTTTATATTGAGAAGTCGGCCGGACTGCCTTCTGTCTTCGTCAATGTCGGGGGAGCAAGCACGAACTTCGGCAACAGCCTGGTGGCTCTCAGCCTGGATAACGGTGTTTTGACTTCGTTCTCTTCGATCCCTGGGGGCGATGAAAGGGGACTGATTTTCGAGTTCGCAGAGCTCGGTGTGCCCGTGATTCACCTGCTGAACATTAGAGAGCTTGCGATGGAAAATGGGATTCCGATCGACCCCGTTCCGCTTCCGGAACCGGGAATCAGCGGAGTATACTTTGTCGATAGTTACTCGTTGCCTCTAACCTTGACCTTTCTATTCCTTATGATCCTTTGCGTTGTCGCGGGAAGGATGATTAAGAAATGACAAACTTGCTGCTGGCTCTGGCCGCGTTGGCGATCCTTCTATTCTTTCTCGTGATTGAGAACATTCTCTCGAGAAAGAGAAGGGAACGATTGAAAATAGCTGTTCAAGTGAACGGCACCAGAGGCAAGAGCGAGACAGTAAGACTGATTCACGCGGCCCTCAAAGCAAACGGCTTCAGGGTACTGGGAAAGACGACGGGGACTGTTCCTCTATGGATAACCCCCGACGGGGACCATGTCGAAGTGGTTCGTCGCGGTCCTGCAAACATACAAGAACAGTTCCTCGCCTTGAAGAAGTCGGAGAGGGACGGTTGCAATGCATTGGTTGTGGAATGCATGGCTATTAAGCCCGAGATGCAGCTTTCAAGCATGAGAATTGTCGAAGCAGACATTACAGTCATCACGAACTCTTACCCGGACCATATCGAAGAGATTGGAGCCGATGAAATCGAGACGGCCAAAGTGCTTTCTCTATCTGTTACTCCAGGCGGGATTTGCGTTTTGGGAAACGTTTCGTCCGAGGCAATGGAATCAGTAAAAAACCACTGTTCGAAAATAGATACTAGATTGGTGACTGTCACCCCGAAAAAAGAAGACACGGCCGGATTCAGATTCGAGCCAAATGAGGAAAACCTTTCTATCGCACTGAAGGTAGTAGAACTACTTGATCTGGACAGGGAAAAGGCATTTGAGGGAATGAGTGAGGCGCTGCCTGATGTGGGAACATTCAGGTATCTGCATCTCGGCGACGGGATCAAAGATACTGTCCTGGCAAATGCGTTCGCGGCCAATGACATTCGTTCCACTTCTCTACTTCTGAAAAAAGCAACACAGGACTTTCCCGAGAGACCGCTCGTCGGATTCTTCAACTCCAGAGACGACAGGCCGGACAGAGCTCTCGTCTTCGAAGCGATGATTAGAGGCTTCGACAGGATAATAGTCAGAGGACCTGTTCCTCAAAGAATACTGAAGAGCAAGAACGTGGAAAAGCTGAAAGATCCGAACCGGCTATATTCGCTTCTTCAAGGGCATGAGCTCGTTTTCGGATTCGGAAATATACGCGGCCTTGTCCAGTGGCTTAGCGGGTTGGAGGAGATTCGATGAGTCCTGCATTGTTTTCAATTGGAATCGTCATAAGTACAGTATTCTGGTGGGTGACGGGATTGTCGGCCGGAGGGCTTGTAACGCCGGTCTACCTGTTCATTTTCATTGAACAACCTTTGAGACTGCTGTATACATGGGGTGTCGGTCTGGTCACGTTCCTGATTCTGAACCTTCTCCAGAGGTATCTGATTCTCTACGGAAGAAAGAGACTCGCAATAGGAATTCTCCTTGGAGTCGTGGTCAAGCTTTCCCTCGACACCTTTCTTATGCCGAACCTCCCGGTAGAACTATTCTCAACTGTAATTGGAACCATCGTTCCCGGTCTGATCGCGAATGACTTCTACAGGCAAGGAGTAGTGAAGACCTCTCTTTCGCTGATCTTCGTCACAACGGTTGTCTGGTTGACAAACATACTGATAAAATCTATCATGATTATCTAAGAGTTCCTGCTAGCCGAAGAGCACGAGTCTTAAAACAAGATAAAGGTTGGAGATACCTAGTGAAATAATTGCCGAAGGGAACCCGATCTTCATGAAGTCGAGGAAACTGTGACTGTTTCCATACTCCTTGTTTACCATCTCAAAACACATGACATTCGCAAGATGACCGGTCACAGTTCCGTTTCCACCCAGGTTTGCCCCCAGAGCAAGAGCAATCCAGAGGTCGTACTGAAGAGGGTAGTGAACCGATAGCTGAGCCACGATAGGGATGAAGATCGTAACAACCGGAATGGCTCCAGTAACCATCGCTATCATTCCGCTTACCCAGAGAATAAGCATAGAGAGAACGGCCGGGTTGCTCGAAAGACTCAAAGCCAGTGCGGAAAGCTCTCCCGTTATTCCGGTGCTTTCAAGAGAGTGTGCAAGCGAGAAGAGTCCAATGAAGAAGAGAATCGCGTTCCAGTCCACTTCGGTTGCTACCGATTCGAAATCCTTTCCCGTATAGAGAAGCAAAAATGAAGCTCCCAGCACTGCGAACAGCGACATTTCTATGTCAACGATACTGTGCATGATGAATCCAATGACCACAGCCACCATTGTTCCGAGGCTGACATACATCAGTTTCCTATTGGTTATGACTCCATCGAGCCTTAACCCTTGAATCTCCTCCTTCTTTCCAGATATTGAAGACAGATTCTTCAGAATCTTGAATCTGGAGATCAACATCAGGATAGCAAAGGTCAATAGTAGCGGAGCCAGCACAAGACCGCTGAAAGTCATGAAAGGAATCTTGGAGGCGTTACCAATAATGATGTTTGGAGGATCACCTACTAGAGTCATACAACCGCCGATGTTTGAAGCCATAATCATCACCACTGTTAACCCGAAGGGATTGAATCCCCCAGTATCGGCAACGAAGAAGATTATCGGCATGAACATTATCATAGTAGTGACGTTGTCCAGAACCATAGAGAAGAGAGCAATTAGCGCCGAAAAAAGCGTCGACAGCAGAAGGATGTTTCCCTTCGTTGCTCTGAGAGTACGGACTGCCACATACTGAAAGAATCCAGTAGACTTGAGCACGCCCACTATCACCATCATTCCTATGAGAAGGAATATGGCGTTGAAGTCAACAAACTCAGATATTGTCTCTATTCTCATTGTCTCAGAGACTTTGAGCACCACAAGCAACATACCTGCCGTGAAGGCAATCAGCACTCTCCGTCTTTTCGAAAGGACAATCAGAGTGAAAGTCAATATGAAATAGACTACAATGAATACTCTGCCCACAAGTCTCATTGTATCCCAAAATGCTTAACATATGAAGAGGGATTGGACCTTTGGATGAGCAAGTCGTTAGCTTTTGCGGACGATTCACAAGGACGCAGGCTCTGACGACCCCTGCCGAAGAAGCCAGGACGGCTACTGTCAGGCTGCAGGAATGTGAACCCGTGCTTTCAAGCAGTACTCTAGCATAATATCGTCGAAGAGCGACCGAAGACATAACTCTCGCTGTTCCGGCCGGTCAGGTTGAGCCTTTTTTCCTCGGGGGTAATAGGTTATGATTTCAATAGGAGTTCGCTAGATTTCTAGATTACGAGGTGTTGTTTTGAAAATAGTTTCGATTTGCGTTGTTCTTGCCGTCTTCTTGTCGGGCTGCATCTTTTCCGGAACAGAAGGCTCATTTCAGTTCAGTAGTCCCGTTATTGGGAAGAACGGAGAAGTCTTCGTCAATACATCTGACAGAATCTACTCCTTCAGTTCCGACTCAGATTCGGGTAAGACGATTTTCTCGTTTGAACCGGGAGAAGGTGAATGGTTTAGCTGCGCTCCTTCTGTCGACAGTGACGGCAACCTCTACATCGGAACGACAAAGGGCAGGCTCCTGAAAATCTCTCCGGAGGGTGATCTCAACTGGTCATTTGGTGGAAATGAAATGGAAGGCGCTTCGGCAATAAGGGGCAGTCCTTCTTTCGATCAAAGCGGCAATGTGCTCTATGGAGCTTACGACGGGGCGCTATACTGTCTCTCCTCTGACGGACAAGAGCTCTGGAGCTTCGATACAGGAAGAGAGATCTGGTCAAAGCCCGCAGTCGGAAGAGACGGAACGATCTTTTTCGGGACGATGGTAACGGGCGGCCAGCAAAGTAATCGTTTCTACGCGCTCAAGAACGGAGAGCTCTTGTGGATATTCGAAACCGGCTCCACTTCTTCAGGCTTTTATTCAAGCCCGGCTGTAGGAAGCGATGGAACAGTTTACAGCACATGTCACGATGGGTTCCTCTACGCCCTGGATCCGATGGACGGATCTCTGAAATGGAAGCTCCGGCTGGCGGAGGACGGGGAAGACTCTTCGATCGCTTCAAGCCCGATTGTGGGAGAGGAGGATAAGCTTTTCGTCTGTACTTATGGCGGTGTTTGCTCGGCGATCAACAATGAGGGAGAGGTGATCTGGAGCACGAATCTTCAGAGTGAAATTGTCTCAACTCCCGTCTCCTGTTCGAACGGTGTCCTCTACGTTATCGGACGGGGAGAGGCCAGATTGTTCCAGCTAAACATCGCAGATGGAAAACTGGAAAGATCCGATCACATAGGAAGCGACAGCCTCGGCTCTCCTGTCATGAGCCAAGAGGGCACTCTGTATTATGCCGTCACCATGAACGACATAGGAGGAAGAAGCAGGCTCGGTTCACTGTCGACCCACTCTTCCCCTACCGGATCGTGGCCGATGTTCGGGTACGACCACAATCGCTCGGGCAGGCAAGAAGGCTTCTGATTTCGATGAAGGAAAGACTTCCAGGCGACAAGCTTCTCTGGCGATTCCTTCGGCCAATCCTTAAACATCCCTTCATAAAGAGATACAATCTCCATGGAATCGGTCTCCAGAGATTGCCGGAGCCGCCCTTCATCCTAATCAGCAATCATGCATACTTTATCGATGCCGTCTTGATCGGAGCGCTTGTAAGTTATCCGATAGTCTGGGCCGCCGCGGCAGGGAACTTCAGTAATCCTCTCTCGGGGCCCATACTAAGAGCGGTAGGCGCGATTCGAAAGAGAAAGAGCGTCCCCGATCTTCCAGCCATGAGGAAAATGATCGAAGTAGTCGAGACCGGCGGAGTCCTGGGCCTGATGCCGGAGGGATCTGTGACCTGGGATGGGGAGTTCGGCGAAGTACTGCCAGGCACAGCGAAATTCCTGGACAGGATGAATGTACCGATCGTCGCTGCCAGAATGAGCGGCGCCTATCTCACTAAACCAAGGTGGGCCGATCATCACAGATGGGGAAGGATCGAGGTTGAATTTCAGAGTTTCGAGGGCAAGGGAGCGCTCGACTATCTCTCCGAGGCCTCCGACTGGCGATGGCAGGAGAAAAAGAGAATTCCCTTCAAAGGCAAGAGAAAGGCCGAAGGAATCGAGAAAATCATCTGGTTTTGCGAAGAGTGCCATTCATTCCAGTCAGTCAAAGCAAAGGGAGACTCGGCGGAATGCGAAAAATGCGGTCATACCTATACAGTTGACGATTTCGGTTATGTTTCCGGAAGAACTGTCACGGATATCCTCAAGGTTCAAAGAGAATTGCTCTCTGATTACATGGCAAAGAGGGGTAAAATAGATGCCGGAGAGGGAGTAATAACGGAACTTCAAATTGGAACCGACAATAAATCAGAGTTCTCCGGAAGAGTCACTCTGGACAGAAACTGCCTCAGAGTGGGAGAGAAATCTTACTCACTTTCGAAGATCAGAGGCTTCTCGAACTTCCTCAAAAGAATCAACGAGTTCAACTATGAAAATTCAATTATGAGACTCAAGACCGAGATCTCTTCACTTCTCCTGTTCTGGACCCACAGATATTTTTCCCATTCTGGAGAGAGTTAGGCTCACGGCAGCTACACGACTACAGAAACAGTCCCTTCCTCATTTCTGTCACTTATCGTAATCGAGTCAATTACCTTTGAGAGTCGAATTATCCCTTCCTCTATCTGCTCAAGGGGGACTCCAAGAGGATTGAGCCTTACGAAGTTCCTGCCGCTCGAGTCGAAGGTGAAAAGACTTCCCGGTGATACTGCAACTCCGTTCTTAATCCCTTCGGCAACCAGTTTCCAGCAGTCCTGCGAGGCCGGTAACTCAAGCCAGAAGAAGTTTCCTCCCTGAGCCTCGTTGACTTTCACGTAAGCGGGAAGATATCTTAGACAAGCTCTCTTCGCAGCTTCTTTCTTATCAAGACAGAGTCCAAGATATCTTTTCAAGAAGCTATCGTATTCCCCCGTAGAAAGGAGCTTCGCGGCAACCAGCTGGCTGATGTTCGGAACTCCGAGCGAGATCATTCTTACCGGTTCGATGAGCTTCTCTATCAACGCTTCATCGGCAACTATCCAGCCGATTCTAAGACCCGGAGCATAGGCCTTTGATATCCCTCCTATCTCTATCACGCAGTTGTGATGATCGTAGTACTTAAGTGTTTTCGGCGCAGAATGACTGTACTGAATCTCTGAGAAGACCGTGTCATCAATTATCGGAACGGAATACTTCTCTGCAAGTCTTACCAGCGACTCCTTTTTCCCCTCGGGCATGTTGGAACCCGTTGGATTGTGCGAGCAGCTCATGGTATATATGAATTTCACCCTGCTCCTTTTCAGGACATTTTCGAGAGTCTCAAAATCCAGACCTTCAGAGTTTCTGTCGACGGGGAGCACTCGATGCTGAAACATTCTGCAAATGTTGATTATGTTTATATAAGTCGGATTTTCGACGACAATCGTTTCACCTGGCCTTGCAAGCGCAGAAAACAAAAGATAGACGGCTTCCTCTGCGCCAATAGTTATCAGAATATTCCTCGAGTTTACATGCATCCCAGAACCATTCAGTCTCAGACACAAATACTTGATGAGGTCGGGGTTGCCCCTAAGCGACGGATAGTCGAGCGAACTCTTCAACTCATCTTCGGTAAGATCTGACAGAATCTCTTTTAGGAGGTTTGTTTGCTCGTTTCCAACAAGCGGTATGCCGGTATCGAACCTTATACAATCGTCGGGCCGTCCCTTAAGAACGCTGGCCAATCTCGCCGAACCGGCCGGAACGGTAGCCCAGGAGTTAAGCTGTTCTCCCCACGATATCATGTCGAATTCCTTCTGTGGTGGACGGACTGAAATGACGTAAGTACCGCTTCCCGATCTGGAATCCAGAAGGCCATCCATCTTCAGTTCGTTATAGGCTTTCACAACAACACTCCTGTTCAGCCTGAGCAACTTCGAAAGCTCTCGCTCGGAAGGAAGCCTTGTTCCCTCAGAAATCTCCCCCCTCATTATCGCAGTTCTCAACTGATCTATCAGCTGCTTGAACAAAGGGACACCAGAGCCTTTTTCGACGACAATTTTCAACCCGAGCATGGATTCACCTCCTCAAACAGATTATACTTCGACACAAGCTATTGACCATGCCATTATACTGTCAATTAAACATGCCATTTATCTTCCATCGATCTGTTTCTCTTCCAAAGTGGCTCAGCTGAATAACAGAGTTAAATACTCCAGCACAAAGCGGATCGCTCCAATTGCTCGGATCCGACTGCCATTATTCTGATGGCTGACATATAGTTTGAATACGCGACAGCGATCAATTAGCAGAAATCCAGGCGAGGATTCTACTCAAAATATTCATTTCGGGAGGAACACATGTTGAGAGTATAATTCTGATGACGTATTGTGGTTCAGAGGGCAAAAAGTAGGGTTTGTCCACAACATATTCTAAGTGCAGGATTTCTTCGAGGCCTTTGTGTCAAGTGTTATTATACAACATCAGTCCAATATGAATTCATACTCTTTTACAATAAGGCCGCTGGAAAATTCGAAAACGTCGCAGGAGCGTTCGCCCAAATTGTTCTTCAGAATGGTAACAATGCGAGCACCGTCGCTGCTTTGATACAGAGATTCGCATACAAAAGTGCTATTACTGCCATCGTATGCCGCCATTATAGCTGCAAGATAATTATCTATTCCCCTAATGGTTTTCATCTGCTTAGAATGCAGTACCCAGACAACATCCAGAGAAAGGAACTTTCGGTAGGTTACCCAATCCCGTTTGTTCTCTGCCTCAAAAAAAGCGAAAAGGAGATCCTTGGTATTCATATACCTCACCTCAATAAAATCCTGTTTATTTCACATTTTATAAATAATTAGCAATTTAATTCTTGTTGAAGATCATCGTCCCATATTTTTACACAAACTTCCACCGTCTTTATGCAATGAAAAGAGACTATACAAAGCAGAAAAGAAAGCACGGCGGGAAATTCACTATCTCTTGAACTACACTAGATCACCTTTTCGGAACCGGCCAGGATCAAGCCAGACTTTTCCTTGATACGACTACTGTTTTTGTACAGCCATTTGAAGACATTCTTTGCGAAGCGCGCTTCTTCAGTCAATTCTTTCGCAGTAAAGTAATGAATCTGGATGATCGAAATAGCAGAAAGAAGATAGACAAAACTCTCCCTCTCGCTAGAGGAAAGAGAGTTTTCTGAGGAGTATCCTTCAAGCAAATACGGAAGCAAATAGAGAAAAAGCGACGGAGAACCCATCTTCAGAAACTCGGTGAAAACGCTGTGAACCAGATAGGCGAGATCTAGCACTTTCACTTCTCGAGTCGCACAATCAAAGTCTACAATCCCTGAGACCTTCCCCTCGTGGATGATTATGTTCCCAGGATGGTAGTCGCCATGAATGATCTGGACCGGCAGTCTATAATATATCTTGTAGAAATCGTTGAAGAAATCCTCAACACTTTCAAGTTCCATTTCGAAGTCCCCTGCACTGAAGAATCGCAGGGCGGATGTCAGCGACTTCAGCAGATTCGTTCTTTCAAGCTGATCGTCGTCTATCTCCTTGAGAGCTTTGTGGAGCCTTCCGGTGAAAATGCCAAGCTCAACAGCCATCTCGGGAGTGGCATGAGAGATGTTTGAGTCGGCCTTTTCTCCTTCTATGTAAGAAAACAATGAGTAAACATACTTGCCGATTCTTACTTCAGACTTGCCGTTGCGGGCATAAACGGGAGCCGAAACAGGAACTCCGATACCGACAAGATTCGCCAGAAGCTCACTTCGACAAGATTCAGCAGGAATACCCGCGGCCCTTCTCTTCAACACGTATGAAAAACTGCCGGAGCTGACTACCGAAGCTCTGCCATTCAATGCTCTTTCAAACCTGATCTTTTCCTTAAACCCCCAGAACCTGGAAATCCGGGAAAAGGGAATTCTTGACATATATAATCACCCCGGATATACAAACAAAATCATTATACAACATTTCGATCCGATACCGTTCATGCCGATACATCACTTTTCGTCGCTGAAATTCTCTTCCTGACTCTGTGGGCGATCGTTGTTCCCAAGACGAGCAGAACCGTAACTACACCCGCCCAGAAGAATGCGCTCCCTCCGCCGGCTCGGTCTGCGATCGATCCGACAAACATGTTTCCGAGCGGCGTCGAGCCGGCGAACACAAGAGAGTAAACGCTCATAACTCTTCCTCTATACTCGTTGTCGGAGTTTATTTGCATGAGGCTGTTGGCAGTGGTAGTAAAGAAGATGTTCGCGAACCCCATACTCCCGATCAGCAAAGCCGAAAGCAAGTACGAACGATTGAACCCCATAATGATGAAAAGCGAAGAAGTTATAAACGGTACAACAAATAGCCTCGTCTTGCTTGGCCCTCTGGAACTTCTGCCAGCAACGATTAACGCCCCAAGCAGCGATCCAACTCCAAGCGCGGACATTAGAAGCCCATATCCTTGAGCATCGAGACCAAGTTGATTTCTGGCAAATACTGGAATAAGTACGCTGTAATTCATGCCAAACGTACTGACGATTGCGAGAATCAAAGTTGTGGTAGTCAGTATCGGACTCTTGAAGAGATAGATAAGGCCTTCTTTGATGTCAGGTATCACAGTCCCCTTTGGTCTCTTCTTTATGACCGGCACTACGTCAATTTTGAACAGGCCGACTATCACAGCTATGAACGTAACTCCATTTACGAAGAAGCACCAACCCGCACCGACAAGAGCCATTACTACCCCCGCCAAGGCGGGTCCTACGATTCTTCCAAGATTTATGATCGTTGAGTTCAGCGCGATTGCGTTAAGAAGCACATCACGACCCACCAATTCGAACATGAAAGACTGTCTTGCAGGAATGTCGAGTGTCTTGACCATTCCGAGACCAAACGCCAGAAGGAAGATGTGCCAGTATTGAACTGTATTCGTAAAGACAAGAATCGCAAGTATGAATGCCAGGATCATTGAGGCTATCTGAGTTAACATTACGATGCTCCTCTTGGGGAAACGATCAACGAAGACCCCCGCAGGTAGCGATAGAATGAGTACCGGCGTAAATTGTGCAACGCCGAGAAGCCCCAACAGGAAAGGGGAATTCGTTGTCGTCAAGACGAGCCATGACTGGGCGGCTGTCTGCATCCATGTTCCCATGACGGATATCAGTTGACCTACCCAGAAATATCTGAAGTTTCTTACTTTTAGTGCTGGAAACGTCTTTTCCATTCTAGAGAAGAGGGAATTTTGTAAACTGTTTGCCAAACGAATCATCTCCGTGGCTATTGTACAATATTTTCCAGGGTTATAATTGAAGTGTGTTCAATAGATTTCAGATACTATAATTGAACAGAGAGAGTACTGAGAACCAAAGACCGTGCCAAGAATGAAAGCCCGTAAGTTCTTTCAGACCACCAACAAGCGAAGGAAGGAGGCAAATCAAATGGATAATGTCGCTACACGCGTTCTTCGAAAAGCTGAGATGGAAAAAGAACTTCAACAGCTCCTCAGTGCAGAGGCCGGGATCAGATCAGATTCATATCTTCTCACTTTCTACTTTCCGATGGAAAATCTCAAAAGGAGCGATGCGGAAAAACATTTGAAGTCGAATATTTCCGACTGTCTGAGAAAGGACGAGAAGATAACCGGTATGGGGAAGATCCACCAGAAGGTTGTTGAAGCCGTCCTTACCAAACTCGGAAACACCGATGATCTGGGAAGAGGATTGGCAATTTTCGTGGAGTTCCACACTGGCGAAGATGTGAAAAACGATAAAGCAGTCGAAGGTGTCAAAATCATCCCGCTTAATAGAAAGCCCGAGAAGGAGATTTACGTAGGCAAGACATTCGATCTTGATCAACTGATCTGGCTTTCAAGCTCCTCTGCGGAGGCACTTGTTGTCTCGCTGGAGAGGGAAAAATCAACGTACTATGTAATGGAAGGAAGAAGACTCTCTCTTATCAAGAGCATCGAAAATGAGTTCATTCGAGAGAAAGAGCAGGAGTATCTGGAGGAGTACTCTCCGTTACCTTCATCGGGAGCGATGTATCACGGGAACGCTTCAGAAAAGGTCAACAAGGCAAAGGAAGAAGAGAACAGGAGATTCCTTCAGAAAACCGCCTCATTAATCAAGAACGATGAAGAGATTCCAAAAGACGTAGAATACCTCGTCTTCTATCACTCTTCTTCGTTCAGTGAGAGTATCGAAAAGTTCCAGAAGGAAGCGAAACACCTGATTCCAGATGCATACCCAATCTTCGTTCAAAAGACACTGAATCAGGAGAAGCAACTTCAGGAAGAAGTCGACAAACTAATCGATAGCGAAAGCAGGAGACTTCGAAAGGAATTTCTGGAGATGGCTCAGGAGAATTTCGACAAGTATGTCGAAGGTTGGACGGAAGTCTCGAAAGCAGCAAATGACAGAAGGATCGACACGCTTTTCATTAATCCTCTTGAGAGGAAAAGAGGTTATATTCTTGACAGAGAGCTTGTATATACGCACGCCGTAAAGGAGAGCAGAGAAGTTAGAAATGTGGGCCCCTGGATCGTGCGAAGCGTAATAAACAACGACGGAAAAGTCGTAGTGGTTGATAAGGAACTCCTTCAAAGTGAGATCGCTGCAAGGCTGAGATACTGATATAAGACTCTTAGGAGGTGTGTAAGTGAAACGGCTCGCAGTATTTGTTCTGGTTATTGGTCTGGCCACAGGTTTGATGGCCACCCACTTCTCAGTTGGAATGGGCTTTGTTCTCAATCAGGACAGACAGACAAAGGAATTCGATCTTCAGTTCTTCGGGAGGACTCAGGTAGGCTGGATGTTGTTTAGCAGACCCGTCTTAGGTATTATTGCAGATGTTCCGGTCTTCGGATTCGGTTTTGAGGAAATGGAATTCTATTCTCTTGACCCCATGCAGGCCCTCATAGGACTTTATGCCGAACTGGGACTTGAAGATCTCGCGCCTTCTCTTCCGCCTGTTTTCTTCAAGGTAACGGCGATGACTGAACTGTCTAGCGTCCTTGCCGCTCGAGACATAAAGTATCTTCCGCTGGTTTCCCACATCGGAGCAGGCTACGACATGAGCGACTTCAGTCTTGAGTTGGCAACTTCAATCATAAATGTGGGATTCAGCCTGGGAGGGCAGCTCGCAAGACACTCGACCTTCTTCCCCCACTTTCATCTGGCAGGCAGATACAATTTCGATTTCTAGCGCAGACGGGCCAAATGGCCCGTCTCCGTTCGCTACGAGCTGGAAGGTCGCGGGTCCAAAGTTGCAATGAGCAAGAAGAACATTCTCGAAATATGCTTATGGTGCTGTCCTTGATAGATCAAATCGTACTGAGGAAAAACGGCGTTGGGGGTATATGATTGAGGGACACAAGAACCTGTCTTTCTCCCTTGACTCTGTTCCGAGATTTCATCCTTGCCTTCATGGCTCCTTCGACGACTTCTGGAAGAGGAGTTGGGGGGTTGAAAGTCAGAATTGATACCTCTCACCTCCGGCTTCATCCGCCAAACTCTACACCCACATCCCGATCTTGTCTGCTTTAAAACGCACACTAAGAAGCCTGCCTGATATGTTCCTATCCAGGGCTTTCACAATGCTCCGCTGGGCGCTTAATCAATTATCCTTCTGTTCATCTTTTATCAGCTGAAGCGAGTAAAGCTTTTTGTATTCGGAACTGGTCTTAAGCAGCTCGCTGTGAGTTCCGCTCGCAACTATAACCCCATTACTGATTAGCGCCACTCTGTCGCTCAGTAGGACTGTCGATAATCTGTGAGCAACCATCAGCACGATTATGCCTTCAGATTTCAGACTTATAAGAGTATTCTGAATTATTTCTTCAGTCTTTGAATCGATATTTGACGTGATCTCATCAAGAATCAATAGTTGTGGTTTCGAAACCAGCGCTCTTGCCAGCGCGACCAACTGTCTCTCACCACCGGAAAGCTGAATGTCTGCAACTAATGTGTCGAGTCCATTCTCGAATCTTCTTAACAATACGTTCAGGTTTGTTCTTTCGAAGATGTTTTCCAAACTGGTTTCAGAAATCGACCTACCCATAGTAATGTTTTCCAGGAGAGTACATCTTTCAAACAAAGTTGGTGTTTGCTCCACAAAACCGATATAGGGTCTGAGTAATGCCGAATTCGATACCGGATCGCCATTTATGTATATTGTTCCCGACTGGGGCTTTTGAAGCCCCATAAGAATATTCAGAGTAGTGGTTTTGCCGGCGCCGCTCTCACCTACCAGCGTCGTAATTTCCCCTTTCTTCAATTCAAGAGATAGGCCTTTTAGAATTTGCTTTTTGCCGTAGCCAAACGCAATATTCTCTAAAGAAATGCTCCGAACATCTTCTAACTTAGGACTACTATCGCTAATTTCTTCTTCAGGAGCTTCCAGTATCTCGATTGTTCTCAAGAGTCCTCCCCAGCTTTGTCTTAGAAGAATGTTCACCTGCATGAGCAGCTGAATAGGGTTGAACAATGATTGAACGTAAGCCCAGAAAGTAATCAGAATTCCTACGGTAATCTCACCCATCATTACCAGGTAACCACCATAGGCAAGCAGTGAAAAGGAAATCAGTCCGTTTATAGAAGTCTTGAGTGTGCCGGCGATCTTTATTGCCTTTATGAACCTCTTGCCCCGCCGTGAAATGGATAGCCGCTTCCAGAATAGAGTATATCGCTGGAAGTTGTCC
>WOZY01000152.1 GCA_011620045.1 Mesotoga sp. | reverse complement strand
ATCAAGGGTGTGAGAAGCCTTTCGTCGGAGCTGGACTCTCTTTTCAATGACGGCTCCTTCGACAAGTGGCTGGAGAAGCTTCCCCCATTCATTTCCGAAGCGATAGTTGACATAGTCGAAAGCACTTCCCAATGGTTGAGTGACGCGGCAATCATGGTTGGGCAATACGTTGCCTCAAACATCACTTCATGGATTACAGGCGTTGTCCTGCTCATAATTGCAGGTTTTGTAATCGCAAGGAAGACCAATGTGATCCAGAAAAGCGTGCCCATACTCTTTCCCGGGTGTGATCAGGACAAGCTGAGCAGCTTCTTTCACTCACTGTACAAGGATTTTCAGACCTACATTGGCGGTCAAATGATAATTGCGCTTGTGGTCGGAACATTAATCGGAGTAGGATCGGCCATTCTCGGTATCCCAAATGCGATATTCCTTGGCTTGTTAGCAGGAATAACGAATTTCATCCCTTATCTTGGTGTGGTCGTCACGTCAATTCCGATGATAGTGCTTTCTTTCATAAGCAAAGGACTTTGGGGGGTTGTTGGAGCCATCGTGTTACTGGTTTTCGCCAACCAGTTAGAGATCTGGTTCCTATCACCGAAGATTCTATCGAACAGAGTTAAGATTAACTGGTTCATCGTGCTAGTATCGATAATAGGCTTTGGAGAGCTGCTTGGCGTCTTTGGAGTTGTTTTCGCAGTTCCAATCCTCATATTCGTAAAGAGGTACTGGGTGGACTTCGTTCTCAGAGAAAGGAGTGGTAGTAATTGGGAATCTACGATAGAGACTGGTACAAAGAAAGTCAAAGAAGTGAATCCTCAACTCCAGGAAGAAAACCAGACAGATTCACAAAAGGACTGATCGTCGGACTGATAGTTGGGTTTGTGATCGGATTTCTTGTCTTTGGCTTCATCTAGTTGTGTGAGATAATGAAAGTGGCGAGAAACAACCCGCCCCTTCTTCACAAAAACACTCAGTGGAGTAACTCTCTTTCTAGAAAACGTACGACAGATAAGGCCTGATCTCGAAAATCGGCTTCTCGTATCCTCCGTTCTTCTTGAAATAATCTCCGAAATAAATCGAGAAATCACTTCCGAAAGTGAAATCCCCGTAAGGAATCATCATGTTCAGCGTCATGATGTTTGCGTTTACAGTCTCACCGACAGGGCCACTCCAATCCTCCGGATCCGTAAACTGTCCGGGGTCGTCTTCCGGCTCTTCCATATTCAAGTATGGTGTTTTAAGAGTAACCTCTCCCTGTTTGAAGTGATCATAAACGAAGGAGACTGAAAGTCCGTTCGTCATTATTGCATTAGCCATCAGCGAGAATCCATTGAGATCAGATCCGTACTTGAATCCCAGAGGATAATCTGTGAAATCCCTGCTTCCGGGAAGTTCGGATTTAGTGTAGATTCTGTTTGTAAATGTAAGAAGCGGCTGCCAGCGATTGTACATCCACGTGTCCGTGTGATACAGCTCCACAGAGGCAAGAAGCAACGTTTCCTTTATATCCATCGCGTATCTAACACCCCCACCATAAGCCAGTGCCGTTGGTTTACCGCGCGCTCCGGCCTCAGTTGACCCGAAAGAAACGTCATCTATGGCGATTTCTCCGTAGAGTTCAATACCCTTGAAAGGAACCAGAGAGAGATCGAGCGAAGCCATGACGTTGGAGAAATCCTCACCGTAGGTATTGTGGAAGATGATGAATGGGTTGACGTCGTTCAAATCCGGGTGCTTCCCTCCAACGACGTTAAGTTCACCTACCCCGAGTCTCCCCCATGTCGAAAACTGAACATCGAACCGATGCCCAATGATCGTCTTCGCTCCTTCGGTGTAAGACCTTCTCTGGTTCAGATCCCACACCTTTCCCTGCTTCACCCATTCTTCACCGTTCAAGAGCGAAGTCGGGGTTATGACAAGAAAAGAATAGGTGAAACGGCCGTTTTTCCAGAGAGGCGTAGTATATGAAGAAGAGATATTATCGTAGTACGATGAGGCATCACTTATCGTCAATCCATTTCTCATAGGTCCCCAGGCCACCTTGTATCTCCCAAGCGAAGCATAGAAGCTATCGCTGGCATAGGATACATAACCGAATGTTGGCCAGCTCATGTCAAGCGCCTCGAGTTTCCCTTCAAAAAGCTCCACAGGAAAATTCATGTACGGCTTTGAATCAAAGTTATCACCGTGACTGATGTAACTCCTGTAGTCTTTAGGAATGTCGAGATTAATGAATCCCGTGATGTTGTCGGATACTTCGCTCTCAAAACCTAGCACAAACCAAGGCTTTAAGGTATCGTAACGATACCTTAAGTAAAGAGGGACAACAGATTGCAACCACCCCTTTTGCTTGAATGGTTCGAAGTTATGTATCAGGAACTGCGGAGTAACTCGCAGAAAAATGTTAGTTCCGGTCGCAGTCTTTACCGTAGGCTGTTCAACCTGAACTGAAGCAAATCCCTCTGGAATTGCCGCATTTGCAATAAAGAGCGTTCTACCATCAACCAAGTTTCTGACCAAAAACAAGTTGTATTGATCTGTGCCCTTGAACAGCAAGGTACCCTGGCTTGCCAGAATTGCCAGTGCCAACACCAAGAAAAACGGCAAGGTGATCTTCTTCATCTGAATTACCTCCCTAGAATAGTGAAAACCTTTTGATGAAACCCACGTTTATCCAGAAATCAATGTGATCGGCAAAAATTACTTTACCGCCAGCAAAAAGCGCTGTGTCAGGGCAATAAGTGAAGAAACTCGCCAAAGACAGAATCAGAGATCTGTTGATTGGTTTCTTCGGACCGTACCAGTCTTGATCGAAAGGTGGAGAGTATGGAGAATCAATGGTAAACGATCCTTCTCTCAGAAGTTCCAATGCAACTTTCACCAACATATTCTGGCTCTCGTACTCGATGCCAACAAGGCTCAACGTTGAGTCAGGTCCATAAGGAAATCCAAAAAAACCCGTGATAACTGGCCAAGAATCGAGATGCATTACATTG
>WOZY01000141.1 GCA_011620045.1 Mesotoga sp. | reverse complement strand
TGAAGAACATCCGGTATCTTCGTTTTGACCGAGCTGTTTACCTTCATCATACTGCTACGACTGGTATCGGCTCCTCGAAAGACCATCCTACGATCGAGCCTTCCGAGCTGCCGGCGTAACTCTCTATTGAAAGAGGGCTGCTGGAGAATGAAAAGAGAATCCTGTCTTTCAAAATCGGGTACACTGAGTTTGAGAGGACTTTAATTATTCTCTTTTCAAGCTCTTCTTTAAGCTCGCCGTACCAGCCGGATTCATACGCTTTTTTCACTATCTCGTATTCGAAGAGAGTGCTTACTATCAGGCCGGTCTTTCCTTGAGGGGCAAGGTCTTTGTCCTTGAGAACTGGGATCGAAATCTCGTACGTACTCAGTTCGAAGAACCTGTCTAGCCAGCTCAAGACCTACTCTTTTGAACTGACCGACCAATTCTCCAGCATAGACTTCATTTCGCTGCGATGAGTCTCGGCAAGCCTTTCTGTCATTTTCTTGAATTCTTCGATTCCCCGGATTTCCTGGATAGTGTCTTTGAAGAGAATGTTGCCGTCGTAGTAAGGAAGAATGTGAGACCAGTCAGGCTTCCCTTCTGTGTTGTAAGTCTTTGACCATAGTTCTCGAATTTGATCGGCACTCTCTATACAAAAAGCTTCCTTAATCATAACTCCCCAAAACAGTAAGTCGAAAAGACCTACAGAGTTCCGTATTCTCTAAAGTGACTCGTCCAACATAGAGAACGTCTTAAGCAAATAGTATCACAGCGACTTTTACGAAGCAATATTTGGAAGATAACAAAATAGCAATCTCAGATTCTGCCCGACAAACTGTGAACGATAGACTTGAAAGGAACAAAGGTCCAGAAACAATCCCGTTGCAAAACTTCTCTCTAGCGCAAACTTGAGAAGCCAAGAGCGGCATGATAGGAACTACGAACGAGAGAACTCGATGCGACGAACGAGAAGCCTCTCTCCAAAGCGAAGATCTTGTAACCTTCAAACTGCTCCGGCGTAATGTACTGCACTACCGGAAGGTGTTTATGAGATGGCTGTAAATACTGACCAATAGTCAACATGCTGCAGCCTGCACCAATCAGGTCATCTATAACAGACTTAACCTCGTCTTCGCCCTCACCCAGGCCCACCATTATTCCAGACTTCGTAATTATCGAAGAGTCAATTTCCTTCACTCTCCGCAAGAGACCGATAGAACGCTCGTACGTTGCTCCGGGCCTCACATTGGCGTACAGAGAAGGTACGGTCTCCACATTGTGATTCAGCACGTCCGGATGCTCTCTAGCGATTTTTTCGAGAGCCTTCCAGTTACCATTTAGGTCAGGGATCAGCAGCTCGATTGTCGTATCTGGAGAGTTCTTTCTCAACTCACGGACGACATCGACGAACTGAGAAGCGCCACCATCGTCCAGATCGTCCCTGGTAACAGAGGTGATTACAGCATGTCTCAATTGGAGAACATGAACGGCGTGGGAAATGTTCTCCGGCTCCCTTGGATCTGGAGAGACCGGTATTCCCTTTGAGACTGCACAGAATCGACAGTTCCTTGTACAGATATCTCCAAGTATCATGAATGTAGCGGTTCTAGATGCAAAACACTCACCGATATTTGGGCATCTCGCCTCTTCGCACACGGTATGAAGACCCAGGCTTCGCAACATGACCTTTACTTCGCTCAGCTTACTCCGGTCGGCATTGAGTTTTTTCTTAAGCCAGTCGGGTTTCTCCTTCACTTTGACCACTCTCCAACCATTCTCTTGAAACGTCTATCAGTTTACTTTCAAAGACAAGAGAAAAATCCTCTTCCACACTCTCTATGATCTCATGGAAGTCAACGTCGTCCACGAAATCGTCCATCGAGGCGATTGTATAGTCTTTTATACCGCAGGGATTGATCAATCTGAAGTGTTCCTTGTTTACCCGTACGTTCAGGGCAAATCCGTGCATTGTGAACCATCTTTTTACGGCGATACCTACGGCGGCAATCTTACTTTCTTTCACCCAGACTCCTCTGTATTCCGGTTTCCTCCCCGCTTCAATGCCGTAATCTCCCAGCACTCTAATTACTACCTCTTCGAGAGAGTGCACGTACCATGGAAGATTCTTCTTCCATTTTCCAAGATTCAGAATGGGGTATGCAACTACTTGTCCCGGACCATGATAAGTTATGTTTCCTCCCCTACCGGTACTTCGGAGCTCTACCCCCAGGCGCTCGAGCTCGCGTTCATCAACAAGAAGATTCTCTCTTCCACCCGACCTGCCCATGGTAAAAACTGGTTCGTGTTCAAGGAGAATCAGTATGCAATCGGCCTTCCCCGACATAACCTTTTCAAGAGCCGATTTCTGCAGATCTAGCCCGTCAAGGTATTTTGTAAGCCCGTCCAGTCTTACTGAAAAGCAACTCCGATTTTCCATTTTCAGTCGGACCCCGATTGACGCATAATCTTATTGATTGGCGAAGGGAGTGTTTCAATCGATTCTGCATATTTCATGACTTCTTCTCGGCTCAGAGGAGCGGGTCTGGTCTCTCCAGCGGCCCATAATTCGACCTGATCGAAGAAATGAGGGCTACGTGGGTCTTCTGAAACTCCTGGTGGCAGAAACGCTCTGGAGTTATTTATGTTCGAAAGGTCGGCGATCTGAGTGTAAGAATTCCCCAGTTGCGACCAGATGGTATTTCCCGAGGTGGTTACGAGATCGGGCATATTTCGATTCGCATCGGGGTAAATCGAGGGGAGGCCTTCAAGATTAGTCTGATAAACCATTACTGCTTTTCTGACTTGAGAAACGGTTTCTCGAAGACTGCCGGCCGAAGCCTCAAGTACCTGGTTGACCCAGACTGCCAATTCCTCCTCGTCCGGCAACTTCTGAGTCCTCTCAAACTCTTCCAGGGCAGAACGAAGGAGAAAGATATTGCCGGCATGGCCCCCGCCGTATTTCGAGGCAAGAAGAGCCGTGATCGTATTGGGCCGCAGACTGCGATGCATTACTTGCAC
>WOZY01000283.1 GCA_011620045.1 Mesotoga sp. | reverse complement strand
CCCACATCAGCTCGTTCGAAACCACAAGGTTTTTCGATCCCGGAAGAAAGAGATTGAAAAGCTCGTTGTCGTAATAAGGGGGGATGTGAAGCCAGAGGATCTTCCTCGCATTTTCGGGAATCGCTTCAAGCCTCTCGCCGATATTACTGGAGGCCGCAGCGATTCTACGATCACCTGCCAGAGTATGCAGTACATACAGCGAGTTCATGTGTTCGTAGAGATGCTGAGGCAAATAAGCGTCTTTCGCTCTGGATTTAACCTCCTCGAGGTTTTCCATAAGTTCCCTTTCATAGGATAATCTCATTGACAACTCTTCCATTTTGAAAGCGTTCCCGGTGATTTCTTCGATCGTGCCGATAACTGCCTTCAGTTGCGAGAGAACGTATCCTACGGACTCCCGCTTTCGACCTCTGGGCACATCGATCAAAATGAAAGGAACATTGTACTCTCTGGCTATCCTCTTAAAGGTCGGAAGATTTCCATCGCAAAGAATGCTTGTCGTCATCACCAACTTAGGCGGAGGCAGAAGCTTTCTCAGAGATACTCCAAGAGAAGCTCTATGAAACGTACACAGGGAATCGCTGATTCCTGCCTGTGAAGAATATGCAATCGCCGTGTCCTCAAGATGCATCGACGAAAGCGCTCCGGAAATGCCTTCGGCCGAGACGGGGTTAAGACCCGCCGAAAGAAGAAGTTCAGAAGGAGCCATCAAATTCACCCACACGGTATTCAAGCCCTTTATCGCATGATACACTTCCTCCAGAGCGAGGTGATTGACCGTGTTGACAAATCGTGGTCGATCCCTATCTGGAAAATGCCCTCTTCTGAAATTCTCAAATCCCATACCAAGCTGAAGCCATCTCTTGAACCTATCGGTATCATCTATGTAATTTCTCAGAAAGCTGCCGAATTTCACACTCTTTCTTGACATCTACTATGTTCTCACTCCCGTCATCAAGAATCGCTGACATCAATCCGCAGTTCCTTTGAGTTGAGATACTGAAATGAACTCAATTATACCTCTTGCGAGAAAAGAGCCAGGACTTCACAGGTCGGCTACTTTCTGTTTACGGGCATACGCGCTCACTTTGAATCTCTTTCTGCATAACTCGGCGGCTGTGTTTTGCCATCTCCGCCTAACCCAAAAGAAAGGGATTTTCGGAAGTGATAGCCGTATATTGCAAATTCAACTGACAACGGGAAAAGCGACGGCTTAAAGAAGGCCGTCCACAGGAGCAACAACCAATAGTCCATTCGACCTTTTTCCCTTATTCCAATTACCCATAACGACTTCAGGAAAGCCTTCAAGCTATCGGAAATCGGCCTGACGGGTTTATGCGAATTGGGTTTGTAGTTCTTGAGAAAGGTTATTACTCTCTGGCGGTATGGTTTCGGAGCGTAAATGCTTCTGAGTATTTTATAGTAACCTTCTACAAGGTTATTGAGACCCATCTTAGGAACTATGTTAGTCAGAATGCTTGTGTTGTTGCCGGAAAACTCCGATGCGATCCTGTTCTCTTCTTTCAACCTCAGGAAGAGTCTTGTGCCCGTAGGAGCTGTGAGGACACCAACCATTGCCGTCACTATGCCACTCTTCTGGATGAAATCTATCATGTTCTGAAAAACCGAAGGATTGTCGTGATCAAAGCCTACAATGAATCCGCCCTGAACCTGCAGTCCGAACTCCTGCATCTTCTTCACACACGATAGCAATTCTCTGTTTCGGTTCTGGTACTTACCGCATTCAACGAGGCTTTCCTCTTCAGTAGTCTCTATACCGACGAAAACGGTTCCGAAACTCGCATCGACCATAAGTTTCATGAGTTCATCGTCATCCGAAAGATCAATCGAGGCTTCTGTATTCAACACAAACGGATAATTCCTGTCTTTCATCCATTTAGCAATTGCCGGAAGAACCTCCTTCTTCAGTTTCGTCTTATTGCCGATAAAGTTATCGTCAACTATGAATACCCCTCCACGCCAGCCGGCTCTATACAGTGCTTCCATTTCCTCAACGAGTTTTTCAGCGCTCTTTGTTCTTGGAATGCGTCCGTTGAGCAGAACAATGTCACAGAACTCACAGTTGTAAGGACAGCCTCTAGAATACTGGATGTTCATAGAAGAGTACTTTCTCATGTCAAGAAGCTTCCAATCCGGAATGGGGCTATTTGCAATATCTGGAAAGCCATCGGATTTGTAAATGTGCTTAGCCTGGCCGTTTGCCAAATCATGAAGAAAAGGTGCCAGAGTCATTTCTGCTTCGCCAAGAACAAGATGGTCGACTTCACTGAACTCCTCTGGTCTGGTTGTGAAGAGCGGCCCACCCGCTATTGTCTTGACGCCCAACTCCTTGCATCTTTGGATAACCTTCTTTGCCGAGTCGAGCTGAATATCCATTGAACTAATCATCACGTAATCGGACTTCAGGATGTCTTCATCACGTAGACTGTCAGTATTCATATCTATGAGTTTCTTCTCCCAATCTTCGGGCAACATAGCGGCAACAGTCATGAGGCCTAGCGGAGGGTACGCCGCCTTTTTTGAGACAAATTTTAATGCGTGCTTGAAACTCCAAAATGTCTCTGGATATTCTGGATAGACCATCAAAACTTTCATATCTCCACTTCCCTTTTCTGTGATAGCACTCAAATCTTTGCTGGAAAAACCATGCTCTGCAAGTTGATGAATTTGTGCGGTATCAATAATTACAGAGGCTCTTGCTTGATTGATTCTGGTTGGACCAGCTGGTTTTGATCTACAAGACTCTCGAAGTATCCACAGATTCCATATTGTTGAAAAGCGTCGTAATTATTGAAGACCGAAACACATCACTCATCCCGCAGTGCCATCTAATCAATATTATCACAACGGACCGATTGAAAGAGTTAATCAATATATCTTCACCTGGCTGATCGGAACTGCTCCCGACTCACCAAAACCATTTGTTCTCGACGATAAGAGCCGCTGTACGCCTGAAGAGCCGTCCTTGGTCCTTCGTCCCGGATCAAGGACCCGTCCTTCGAAAGAT
>WOZY01000076.1 GCA_011620045.1 Mesotoga sp. | reverse complement strand
GGACACGGCCTTTGTCCCGGACAGTGGACCGACTGTGGCCTCCAGGACTACTATATATTCAGGAAACGCGGTAAGAAGTGCCTGTATTGCTTTGCGGGAAAAATTGATTCCCGTGTTCCGTGAAATAACGGGCAGCAGCTCCGCCGGTGTGAAGTTTGTAGGCGGCTCTGTTTATGATGAAGAAGGAAAGAGAATGAGATTTGATGAGATAGTCGAAGAGGCTTACAAGAGAAATGTCAAGTTGTTTGAGACCGGTTGGTATGAGACTCCGAAATTGAATTTCGATATGGAAAATGGGATCGGAGAGGCTTATGTAACGTACTCGTATGCCAGTCAGGTTGTACAGGTTGAAGTTGATTTAGCAACGGGCTCGACCAAAGTTTTGAAGGCTTTCACAGCTCATGACGTAGGAAAGTCCGTAAATCCCGAAGGAGTGATAGGTCAGATACAGGGAGGATTCGTTCAGGGTATGGGGTACGCAATATATGAAGATCTCAAACATAGAGATGGCAAAATCATCTCCGACAACTTCAACACATACATCATCCCAACTGTCCATGAAGTTCCCCCTGAGCTCGTTATCGATGTTGTGGAGGATCCCTTTCCGGAAGGGCCGTACGGCGCTAAGGGAATTGGTGAACCATCACTCATGCCGGTTCCTGCCGCGATTGCCAATGCCGTTTCCATGGCAGTTGGAAAGCGGGTAAGAAGAATACCCGTAACTCCTGAGTACGTGCTGAGTCTAATCGAAGGAAATTCGAGTAATTAGTATAGTTGGTGTTTGACAAGGAGGATTAACATGGGTAAGTTTGTGCTTGGTCCAACGTTCGAGGAAATGCTGCATCCAGAGAAGATCGACAGAAAAACGAGAGAGATCGCCTGGAAGATGAGGGAGGAAGATCCTCTGGATCCGATGAATCTGTACAACATTTCCTGGAGAGACATCGATAACAGGATCTACTATTTCGTTCTTCCAAAGGAATTCACTGGAGTCGATGCAAATATTGTCGTTCTGTACGGAAAGGATTTCCCCACGGGCAGCCACAAGGTGGGAGCGACTTATTCGATTTTGATGGAAAAGGTTTTGAGAGGCGAAGTGGATCCAACTTACCACACTCTGGTCTGGCCTTCTACAGGCAACTATGGAATCGGAGGCGCTTGGGTCGGATGCAGAATGAAGTTCGATTCCGTAGTCATTCTTCCCGAAGAGATGTCCTCTGAGAGATTCGACATAATTAGAGAGTATGGCGCGAGAGTTATAGCAACTCCGGGTTGTGAGTCGAACGTGAAAGAGATTTACGATAAAGCAAAGGAATTGAAGGCAGCCAATCCAGAGAAAGTCCGTGTTCTCAATCAGTTTGAGGAGCTCGGAAACTATAGATTTCATTATTATGTGACAGGGAACACGATTCTGGAGATGATGGACGAGCTCAGGCTTGGTAACGGCAGGGTCTCCGCGGTAGTTGCGACGGTCGGCTCGGCAGGGACTATCGCTTGCGGCGACAGGATAAAGGAAGTATATCCTGAAGTGAAGATAGTGGCAGGAGAGCCTGTGCAGTGCCCGACTCTTTCGCTCAATGGTTATGGTGGCCACGATATTCAGGGAATCGGAGACAAACACGTGACCTGGATTCACAATGTGATGAACAACGATTCAGTTGTCGCGCTTGATGACATCGAATGCAAGAAACTGCTCCAGGTCATGACCGATGAAGAGGGGAAGAGGTTCTTGAAGGAGTTTCTTAAAGAAGAAGATGTGGAGACAGTGGCAGATATATTCGGTATCTCCGGAGTTGCGAATGTCGTCGGGGCGATAAAGATGGCTAAGCACTACAAAATGACTGACAAAGACAACATCGTGACCGTTGCAACAGACAACATGGATCGCTATCACTCTGTGATGGCGAACATGACAAAGACTTACGGTAGCCTCACCAGGGATGAAGCGAAGCACAGGTTCGAATCGTTTGCCCTTGGAGCAAAGACGGACTGGATATTCGAAGGGACCATGGGGAACCGAATGAGATGGCACAATTTGAAGTACTATACCTGGGTTGAACAACAGGGGAGAACTGTTGAAGAACTCAACAGCACGATGTCTCAGGATTTCTGGAAGGCTGAAAGGGAAAAGGTTGGAGAGATCGACAGGCTCCTCCTTGATTACCGCGAAAAAACCAGATAGTTAAAAAGCGTAATTCTATGTTTTGTTTTTTGTAAGCTTTGTAGTACAATGAACACATGGTGGTACTGACAAAGAGAAAACTGCCTACCTTTGGAGGTGGTTTTCTCTTTGTCTGTCTGAGCAGTTGCTTTGGCTTAAGATCCTATCCCAATCATGGAGGTGGTTCTTTTGAGAAAGCTTCTTTTTCTTTCGATCGTGTTGATCTTCTCACTGGCACTGTCCGCAACAACAATCCAGTTCTGGCATGCAATGGGTGGCTGGAGAATCGATTTTCTGCAGTCTCAGGCAGATGCATTTATGGAATTACACCCTGACATCAAGGTTGAAGTGCAGTACACTGGGAGCTACAGAGACACTCTGAACAAGATGATCGCCGCGGTTCAGGCAGGAACGGCTCCTCATGTAGTTCAGGTCTTCGAAATCGGTACTCAGATGATGATTGATGGAGAGGTCGCAATTCCAATCGAAGAGATGATGGAGGCCGATCCGTCCTTTGACATCGGGAAGTTCATGCCTCAGGTGCTAAACTATTACAGAGTGAACGGTAAGCTTTATTCCATGCCCTTCAACTCTTCTAATGCCATCGTATTCTATAACAAGACGCTTTTTGAGAAAGCAGGCTTGGATCCCAACGATCCACCAACGACTTTCGAGAGCTTCATCGATGTGGCGCGAAAGCTCACTGTGAAGGATGCCTCAGGAAATGTTGAGCAGGCAGGTTTTACAGTATCTTTGAATTCCTGGTTCTTTGAACAGCTTTGGGCAGCTCAAGATGCTCCGCTTATCAATCAGAATAACGGTAGAACGGGAAGACCTACGGCAGCAGTGTTTAACACGCCAGAGGGTCTTGCGATTTTTGA
>WOZY01000198.1 GCA_011620045.1 Mesotoga sp. | reverse complement strand
TTCAAACAGATCACGGAATTGAGCCGGAGCATTTTCAAGGAAGAACAGGCAAGGTCGATAGCCCAGCTGGAATCATCATTCGAGGCGAGGGAAAAACTCAGGGAAATTAACGACCTGGTCGAGCAAAACAAAAG
The DNA here is from genome assembly GCA_011620045.1 of Mesotoga sp. Lineage (GTDB taxonomy): Bacteria > Thermotogota > Thermotogae > Petrotogales > Kosmotogaceae > Mesotoga. The sequence goes on along the minus strand of WOZY01000198.1, from coordinate 2,916 downwards.
ACTCAGAACCGTCAATGAAGAGATATCGGAGAAAAACAACGAACTCCAGAAAATGAAAGCCAAGCTTGAGGAAATCAATAGGCTTCTGGAAAAGCAGGCGGAGACTGACCCATTGACCGGGCTGTTGAATCACAGGAAGATGAAATCAGTACTGGACAGTGAGATTTCCAGAGCTGAGAGATACGAAACTGCCCTTACCATGATTATGCTTGACCTGGACAACTTCAAATCAATCAATGACTCTTACGGGCATTTGAAGGGCGATGAGCTACTCGCAGCGATCGGAAAATTGATTAGTTCATCTATAAGGAAGAATGATTTCGCTTTCAGATACGGTGGAGAGGAGTTCCTCATCCTTCTTCCTTCGGCGGATGTGCAGAGGACAGCGGAGGTCTACTCAAGATTGAAGGAGTCTCTACGGGAGCACCTTGAGATAGCTGTCTCTTTCAGTGCAGGTGCCAGGCAGTGGAAAGGTGAGTCCTCGGACGAATTCATTTCCATTGTGGACAAATTGCTCTATGAAGCAAAAGCAAAAGGAAAGAACAGGCTTGAGATTAGTGAAGCAGCTATTTAGAAAGGTGGACGAAATGGGCCAGACAGATCACGAGAAGAGCTACACTGATTATTACGAGGAATATCTTTCAAAGAATGAGTCGTGTGTCGAGGAAAGGTTGTCACTTCTCAGAAAGTTCCAGAAAGCCTTGCTTAACTCGGGAGAAACTCTTGTTGCCTTCGAAACTGTAAGCAAAGAACTTGAGAAATTCCGAGGACTGACTTCCCGCGAGCTCGGTCTTACATACAACGGTATGATAAGAATCAGTTGTCAATCAGGTGAGTTCTCAAAGGCTCTCGAATGTGCTTCCGATGCGATTGACGTCTTTAACGAACTGGAAGATGAAAAGTCACTGTCGATGATCTACAACAACATCGCCGGTGTCTACTTGAAAATGGAGGATTACGAGAAATCACTAGAATACGCGGAAAAGGCGATTACTCTTGCCGAAAGGGACAACGACGAGCTGTCTCTTGCCAAGTATCTCAACAATAAGGGAATAGCTATTGAAAACATTACGGAGGACGGTTCAGGTGTGCCGTTTATCCAAAAGGCAATTGAAATCAAGGAGAGGAACTCTCTCAAGAGAGATCTTCCCAATAGCTATATGAACCTCGCCGATATCTTCCTGTACACCGGAAGAGAGGATGAGGCAATTGACCTCTTAAGGAAAGCCCGAGAGGTAGCAAACGAAAACTGTGATGACTACTCTCTTGCAGACATTTGTCGCTACGAAGCCGAATACTACAAGGCGACGGGAGACTTAGATTCCGCTTTGGCCTCCATTGAGAATTCACTGGAGTATCACAGATCGAAGGGAAACAAATCGGAAATCCTTCAGAAGCTAAAGGCTATCTCCGAAATCCAGGAGGCAAAAGGTGATGTTCAGGGAGCCCTGGATCAGTACAGGGAGATGGCAAAGCTGAATTCCGAGATATTCAGGGAAGAAGAAGCTAGGGTGATTGCAAAGCTGGGAGCGACCTTTGCCGCTATGCAGAAGCTCAGGGAAATTGAGGACATGGCTGCAAGAAACATAGAGCTTTCAGAAGTCAACAGATTGATCGACAGAAAGAACGAAGAGCTCATGAAGATGCAAAGTGAATTGAAGTCTGCTAACGAGCTGCTGAAGCAAAGAGCCGAGACAGATCCCTTAACCGGCCTCATGAACCAGAAGAAGATGTTTGAAGTAGTCGAGTACGAAATAAATAGGGCCAAGAGGTACGGAAATGCGCTCTCTATTATTATGCTTGACATCGATAACTTCAAGGAGCTCAATGACGGCCTTGGCCATCTGAAGGGTGACGAGATACTCGTAATCCTTTCTTCGCTTATCGTTTCAAACATAAGGAAGATTGACTATGCTTTCAGGTATGGAGGGGAAGAGTTTGTAATCCTACTACCTTCCACTGTTCTGGAAGGTGCAATGTCTACGGCGAAAAGAATACGAAACTCGGTTGAGGAAGTGCCCGATCTACCGATAACCTTCAGTGCCGGTGTAACTGAATGGCAGGCTGAATCTGTTCAAGAATTACTTCTGAGAGTTGATAAACTTATGTATCAAGCAAAGAACAAGGGAAAGAACAGAATAGAATCATAGGGCGCTTCTGATTGAGAGGCACGAAAGAATGTCCTGCTTCCGGCTGAATTGACCAAAGCCATGTTTGTTCAAGGACGGAATCTCCAGGCTTTTCAAAGTGAAATTGGAGAAATACTGATTAATAGAGTGCAGTTCATGGAACTTGCAGACTCTGTCGCAACCTGGCAAAGCTGAGCTGCCTTTCCTGAGAGCATGATGCCAGAGTTTCAGTGGTAAAGCGATACTTTTACCGGCCTTTATGACCAGTAGACTCTTAAGAATAGGCTGGAAAGGCCGCGCGAAAGGGCCGTCCGCTGAACCAAAGTGACAATACTTGATCTATATGACATCAAGACTATTAACGATGTCCTTAAGCAACTGAGGGGCGAAGAGTTTGTAAAGGCAACGTCCCGGATACTTGAGTATGACATGTAAAGATAGTGTTGGGTCGTCAGATTTGAAATGAGTCCCTTGTATTGCTGCCTTAAACTGGTTCTGCAGTAGCAATAAAAGTCGATCGAAGGTTTCTGAAGAAACCGAAAACATTCGACGGCCCTTCCGCAGAGTATTGCAGTGGTCTTGCTCAGTGTTTGAGGAAGAGGCCGGCCGATTTTCTTTTAAGAGCAGACGAACTTATGTACAGAGGGAAAACATTTTGAGTAAGAGAACGGGAAAGGAGTAGCTTTTTCATTCATGGATTGTTTTGAACAATTGAGAACTTCAATTTTCGCTCGCTGACGAACCATCTAAGAGAGGAGGGAGCATGAGAGTAATATTTCTTGGAACT
>WOZY01000148.1 GCA_011620045.1 Mesotoga sp. | reverse complement strand
CTGTCGAACATCACACAACTCCTTATTCAACTCTCTGGCAATAATCTTAGCGATGTTCCAGCTACAGAACCCGCCTTGACATCTACCAAACCCAGCCCTTGTTCTAAACTTCACTCCGTCAATTGTCCTGGCACCGTCCCTGATTGACTGAATTATTTCTGCTTCTGAAACCTCATTGCACTGACAGACTATCCTTCCATACTTGGGATTCCTTTCTATCAATTGCGCCACCCTTTCGAAGGCGATCTCCTTGATTCTCTCTCTTTCTTTGATGACTGGGACGAAATCGTCTCTCTCAACGAGATTCACTTCAGCTTCGGGAACGATTTTACTGACTACGTATTCGGCAATTGCGGGCGCCGAAGTTAAACCCGGAGATCTCATGGCTCCAACAGTGATGAAATTCTGAAGCTCTTCTGCTCTCCTTATATAAAAATCCTTCTGATCAGTCTCTGGTCTCAGCCCGGCAAAAGACTTGATATACCAGGCCGGATTATCTATTCCGGGAATCAGATACTCCCCAGAATTTCTAACAGAGACCAATCCCTCATCAGTAGTACTTACATCTTCAGGAGTAAATCCCGGTAACTCGACCGAAGTGGGACCAAGAAGAACACCTCCGTCAACAGTTGGAACAACGAGTCTTCCTTTCCCTTCGGCTGTAGGGAGAGGAAAGACAATCCTCCGAACGAGCGAACTTGCCTTCCTGTCCAAAAGTATGTACTCACCTTTTCTCAACTTAACTCTCGGTACATCTATTCCGAATCTCGATGCAACTTCTTCAAAGAAGAGACCGGCCGCGTTTATTACTAGATCGGATTCAAGTCTCCTTCCTGAACGAAGGCAGACCTCCACAACCTTTCCTTGCACAATTCTTCCTCCGACAACCTCATCATTTGTAATGACTTGCCCGCCATTCGCTACAACGTTCATAGCCGAAGCAATAGCTACCATCCAAGGTTCAGTAATAGCAGCACTACCACAAAAGAGAGCAAACTTGAAGTCGTCAGATATGTGCGGTTCCAGGTTCTTTAGCTCACTTTTTCCAACGATCTTAAGATCTTGTACACCGTTCTTTACACCGTTTTCCAGAAGCTCCTTGAGCTTTGGCAAATCACTTTCATTCCTGGCAACGACTATAGATCCAATTCGCTTAATAGGAAACTTCAGTTCCTCTGAAAGTTTCGTGAACATTGAATTCCCAACAGCACAAAATCTGGCCCTAAGGGTGCCCGGCGGATCATCATATCCTCCATGCAGGATCGCAGAATTCGCCTTACTAACCCCCTGCCCTATGTCTTCCGACTTATCAACCAGAATGACTTTCATTCTATATCTGCTAAGTTCCCGGGCTATTAGCGAACCGACAACTCCGCCTCCAACAACAACCGCTTGCATCTGGCACCTCCAAAAAAAAACCACGCCATAAACATATGGCGTGGTTTTCTCATATACTCTACCACGTGTACACAAATTATATCATAATCTCGATCTCGGCGAATAGCTGAAAAACAGCTATCTGAATATCATCTGTTGGCATATCTCGTTCGTCTATCTCTCTTCTCATAGTGTATTATCGTTATACGGGAGGTAAATTATGCTAAAGGGAATAATCGCAGCTTTATGGGACAGAAAGCAAAGACCGGAGTCCGTCATTCCGGATACAGTGTTTTTCTTGAACGGTGGTCTCTTCGAAATTCGGGAGAGAATTGATCAGTTCAAGAGTGCTGGAAAGAGAGTTTTCGTTGATATCGATTTCGTCTCAGGTCTTTCCGGAGATGAAGATAGCGTTCTTTATCTCAAGAAGAGCGGGGTCGATGGTATCATCACCGCAAAGTTAAGGATCTTCAAACAGGCCGTGAACGCAGGCATGTCTGAAAGCCTCTTGAGATTCTTTGCGTTGGATTCAAGAGCAGTCGAAAAGGGCATTCAGCAAATCGTCTCTAATGACGTAAGAAACATCGAAATATTACCAGGAATTGTGTCAGCCAAGATCGCGCCAAAGATAAGATCCTATGAGCCGGACATAACAATTGTCGCAGCAGGATTGATAGACAGTGTCGAAGAGATCGAATTACTCAAGAAGCATGTGGATGGTGTTTCGACGAGTTCCACGTCTCTGTGGACTTACAGATGGTAATTACCTGTTAATTCTCGGATCAAGGACATCTCTTAGACCATCTCCAAGAATGTTCAGGCTCAGAACAATGATAGCTATCATTAATCCGGGAAACAGCACGATCCAAGGTGCACTTAATAGGTAAGATGTGCCCTGCCCAACCATCCCTCCCAACGTAGGTTCAGGCGGTGGAAGCCCAAGACCTAGAAACCCGAGGGAAGCCTCCGTAAGTAGTGCCGTAGAAACGTTAGTGGTGAAAGTTACTATGAGCACCGAGGAGATGTTTGGAAGAATATCTCCTAACATGATCGAGATTTCTCTCTTCCCTAAAGCCTTGGACGCTTTCACGTAGAGGCTGTCCTTTAGAGATAGGGTAGCTCCCCGTACAGTCCTCGCAAATATCGGCACGTAAACAAGCCCTATTGCAAAGATGAGATTAGTCATACTTGAACCAAAAAGCGCAATGATGAAAAGTGCCAGTATCAAAGAGGGAAAAGCGAAGAAACTATCCATAATTCGCATGATTATCAGGTCAGTAAGTCCGCTTAAATAACCCGACAAAAGTCCCAACATGGTTCCAGTTAGAGCAGATATTGCAATAGCGCTGGAAGCAATGATTACGCTCTTCTGAATCCCATACATTGATCGGGAGAAGACATCTCTTCCAAACTGATCTGCTCCAAACCAATAACTGCCCGTTGGCTTGTTCATAAAGGCATCCATGTTCATCTTGTATGGATCGTATTGGGCAAAGATTCCGGGGAACAATGTCACCAGAATCACCACGAATATTACAATTATGCTTATCGTGTAGATTGGATTTCTCACAAGTCTCCTCAATACTCTAAGCAAAGTCGCTCACCCTACCGTAGTTCGACACGAGGATCGATTAGTGTATATATTATGTCCACCACTATGTTTAACAACACTATCAAGATTC
>WOZY01000260.1 GCA_011620045.1 Mesotoga sp. | reverse complement strand
CATTTCCTTTCAGGTAGTACATGAGGACACTCCGCGGGATAAGATTTTTGATCTTGCTGATTGTGGTCTTTCAGATCTTTTTCTCTCACGGAAAAGTCTTGCTGGACCTAAAAGTATTGAGAATCACGGAAGAAGGTTTAATTAACGCTGTTGTGCTTTCGGCGAGAATGATTCTTGCCGTGCTTTTCAGTATAGTACTTTCACTCACGACATCTCCTCTTGAGATCTCTTTTTCTCTGGAAGAGATTATTGGCAAATTCCCTGCGGGCAAGAAACGGTCTTCTGAACTTGGGATGGCACTTTCGTTGACGCTTACGTTCATCCCACTGATCTCTCTTCAAACAAATCGAATAATAATGGCACAGAAGGCGAGGGGCGTTGAGTTCGACAAAGGAAGCTTCCCTTCCAGAGTGAAAAACTTGCTATCGGTAGTGATCCCGGTAATTACGACATCGCTGAAAAAGGCTCAGGATACTGCCGCCGCTCTTCAGATTAGGGGCTACAAACCCGGACATAAGCTAACTAGCCTTAGGGAAAAGAGCTGGTCTTCAAACGACTCGATTCTTCTAGTGGTAACGGTCTTCTCAGTTCTGAGTGCCATCATACTGTGAAGCCAAAAAGGTCTGCTAAGCGAGAAGGATTGATCCTTGCCACGGCTCGGGCAGATGCTAGCCTGAGACGGCTTTCGTTGGAAGCATCCAGTACTATTCCCTCAAGATTAGGGAGAAAACCGTCCAGTTTAAGAAAACCTGCCACTGAAGAAGCAAGTATTCTTGTCTGAAGCTCCTCTTTTCTGTTAGAAAGGATCCTTCCAACGTGGTCTCCCGTGTCTATGATCTTGAGTTTCTTAATTGCTCTCAACGATGCCTTCTTTAGCCTCGATGATGTAGACCTGAGCGACTCGTCGATTACGTCCACAATAGAATGATCCATGAGATTAGCCAGAGCCTCGATACACACGGCTCTCACTCTGTCAGAAGGATCCTCCAGTCCAGCATGGAGAATCTCAACCGCAGAAGGCTCAACCAAACCCTTGACATATTGAGCACCAACGAACCTCATCTCTTCATCTTCCGAATTCATGAACCTTTCTGCAGCCTGCAGTAGGGAAACATCATATCCTTTGATCTTTCTATAGGTCTTCAGAGCAGCTATTGCAACGGTTCTATCCTCGGATTCGATGAGCTTTCTTAGTGCAGGAAGCGAAATCTCTTCGGGGAAAGACTCAAAAGTCTCGACCAGGGTTTGCTTAATATTGGCGGCACGAAAGTCTTTTAGAAGAACAAGCATTCTTTCAGCAGTACCCGAATTCCGCTGGCCCAACTTTGAAAGCAAAGCAATTTTCTGGAATTTTCTTGACAGTGAAGAGAGTTCCTCTTCTTTCAGTTCGAGTTCTCCATTGAAGGCTGCCAAAATTCTTCGAATATCATTACTGGGATCCTCGTCAAACTCTTTGAGAAGTTCGCTCTCTCCAGCTTCTGCAAGAGCTATTACGAAAGTCTTTCTAACCTTCTTTGAAGGATCTGCGGCAATTCTCCTCGCCAGTTCTTCATCTTCATAGCCAAACTCAGTTAGCTCCTTTACCGTTGTACTACGAACCAGGTCTGATGGATCATCTAAGGCTTTGAGTATCGTGTCGCGACCCTCACCAGCTTTCGCCATTGAAGCAACAGCGTTTTTCCTGACTTCGGGAGATGGATCTTCCAGAAAGGATTCGATATTCTCTATCTTCATCTCTCTATCGGAGGCAGACTTCACAGCCCTAGCCCTAACATATGCCGAAGGTGAATCCAGCATCTCTTTGAGATTCATTTCGGCTCTTGAGAAAATCTCCTCTTCAATTGCCTGAAGCATCCTTCTTATTTCTTTTGGATTCATTTCATCCACCTTCAGTCCCAATCAGGATTTCTTTTTCATCAATAATAAATCTGACTATCCCTTCTTCTTCAAGAAAGCCGGCCGACTTTCGAAATTCAGTCACCGTGTTATATGAATTACCGGATCTTCTCATTATTCTGTTACCGGAAACGTAATATCTAATTCTCTTATATTCACCTTCAATTATCGCGTCAAAACTGATGAAGGAAATTCCCCAGGAGAAGTTTCCAGTTGAACGCGAGAGGTCCCTCTCAAGAATATCGAAGGTTCTGGATAGAGCCATGTAGGCCTTCGTTTCTTTCACTATGCTGAATGACATCGCCAGTGACAAGTTCACTATCTTGAAAATAGATATTAGCAACAACGCCGATACAGCAAGCGAAACAACCATCTCAATCAGAGAGATTCCCTTCTTCATACTCTATCATCTCGAGCAGATTCTCCAATCTCTCCAGAACTCTATCTCGACCAAGCACCGAAATCGTTTCGAAAAGTCCCGGAGTCACTAGTCTGCCCGTTACCCCCCCTCTTAGAGTCTGAAAAGTATTCTTCTTTGACGTGATCTTTTCCTCTGCAAGCTCTCTAACGATCTTTTCAACAGCCTCAACGGACCAGTCAAGCGCGTCTTCAAACTTTCTAATTGCCGCAGATATTAGATCCTTGCTCCATTCATTGTGCAAATATTTGACAACGTAGTCTTCTTGATAGTCGACTTCATCGCTGAAAAAGGGAGCTGAGAAATCGAACAATTGTTCAAGAGTGTTGATCTTTTCTCTGGACATTGTAAGGACTTCTCTAGAATATAATTGATCGGCTTCAATTCTGGCATAGTAGTCGAATCTTCCTGTAAACTTCAACCACAGTCCAAACTCTACGATCAGCTCTTCGGGTTCGAGCAATCTCAAGTGTTTTCCATTGATCCATTCCAGCTTTTCGTAATCGAAGACTACACCCTTATTAGAGATATCGGAAGGAATAAAATCATTGACTTTCTCATGATAGTCGAAGATTTCCTGATCTACTGCCCATCCGAGAAGGGCTAGATAGTTCATCAGTCCAACACTAAGATAACCTTCCCTTCTGAAATGGTCTACACTCGTGTGACCATGCCTCTTTGAAAGAGGAGCTCTGTCACTTCCAAGAATCAGAGGTATATGCATAAAAGTTGGTGGTTCCCAGTTGAGGG
>WOZY01000119.1 GCA_011620045.1 Mesotoga sp. | reverse complement strand
GTCTATGAGTCAGTACTTTCTAAACTTACGGGAGGTTCTTAATGCGAATTGGGATATTGACTGGCGGCGGGGACTGTCCAGGACTGAATGCAGTTATCAGAGGAATCGTCAAATCTGCTCCGGAAAGCGTAGAGATTATTGGTTTGATGCATGGTTGGAAGGGGTTGGTTGTCGGCGAAAGTATGAAACTCACCGATAACGATGTTGAAGGCATTCACATCCTGGGAGGGACAATTCTTGGTACATCCAGAACCAACCCTTTTAAGTCAGAAGACATGAGAGTCAAAATGGAAGAAAATATCAAGAAGCTCGGGCTGGACGCGATAATAGGCATAGGCGGTGATGATACATTGAGTGTGGCCGCCAAGCTTTCTTCGATGGGATACAAAGTTATCGGAGTGCCTAAGACAATCGACAACGACGTTGCCAACACTGATTACACTTTCGGATATCAAACTGCTGTTAATGTCGGCGCCGATGCAATAGACAGACTTCATTCCACAGCGAAGTCACACGGAAGAATCATAATCGTCGAACTCATGGGGCGAGAGGCCGGATGGGTAACTTTAGAAGCAGGCATGGCTGCTGGAGCACATCTAATACTGATTCCAGAATATCCCATGACTATAGATGAAATCATTGCATATGTGAAGAAGCGAATGGATAAGTATGGATATATGATAGTTGCAGTTGCTGAAGGGTTTAAGCCAACAGAGCTTGAAAATGTTGTAGGAGATGAGAGCAAGATTGATGCTTTCGGCCACATAAAACTCGGTGGAATCGCACACTATTTGGCGAACATCATTTCTGAGAGAACGGGTTACGACACAAGATCTGTAGTTTTAGGCCATCTGTTAAGAGGGGGTACTCCTACAGCCTTTGACAGAATTCTTGGAACAAGATATGGAGTACATGCGATGGAACTAGCTATGAAAGGCGATTTTGGAAGGATGGTTGCACTTAAGGGCAACGACATCGTCTCAATTCCCCTTGAATATGGAATAGCTACGAAGAAGCTCGTACCCTTCGAATACTACAAGCTGTCTCAGATTTTTTTCGATTGAGGGATTGAATTGTCTTATTCCGAACCTGTAAGGCTTGCTAGATTCGCAATAGAAGAGTACTTTCGGAGACACGTTGCTGTTGAGGTTCCTGCGTGGGTTTCTGACGAATTTACCTCCAGAAGGGCAGGGTGTTTCGTATCTCTGCATGCTCTGGGTGGATCACTCAGAGGTTGTATAGGAACGATATTTCCTGCGGAAGAGAATGTTGCAAGAGAGATAATACAGAACGCGATTTCTGCAGCTATTCGAGATCCACGGTTTCCCCCTGTGAAACCGGATGAGCTCCTTGATTTGGAATTGTCAGTGGATATTCTTAGTTTGCCAGAAAAAGCAACAGTTTCAGATCTAGATCCGAAGAAGTTTGGGGTTGTTGTTTCTCTGGGATACAGAAGAGGCGTTCTTCTGCCTGATCTAGAGGGGGTAAATACCGTCCATCAGCAGCTTGGAATTGCGTTAAAAAAAGCTGGCATTGCGGAATCAGAGAACTACGACATTTTCAGGTTTTCAGTTGAAAGGTATCACTGATTCCATTAAGAGGTGGTTTTTTTGAAACCGGCCGTATACTTCGACGAATATGGTGAAAAGGATGAGTTGCAGTGTCTGCTTTGTCCAAGGCACTGCGTGATCAAACCTAATCAGGTAGGTTTTTGTGGTGTTAGGAAGAATGTTGATGGGATGCTTTATTCGCTGAATTACGGTCAACTGACCTCGATAGCGGTAGATCCTATCGAGAAGAAGCCCTTATACCACTTCTTCCCTGGTGAGAAGATACTTTCAGTAGGCTCGTGGGGATGTAATCTTAAGTGCGATTTTTGTCAGAACTGGGAAATCTCCAAGCAGCGACCGAAGACCGTGAAGCGGGTAATGCCTCAACAGCTTATTCAGATCGCGCTTGAGAGGGAGTCACAAGGCATAGCATTTACTTACAATGAACCGATCGTCTCTTTCGAGTTCATTCTTGATACCTCAAGGGCAGCAGCCAAAGAGGGTATCTACAGTGTCCTGGTTACAAACGGAGTGATCGATGAGGAACCTATGGATCTTCTTTCTCAGTCGGTTAGAGCAATGAACATTGATCTAAAGGGTTGGAACGATGACTTCTACACAAATGAAATTGGCACAGAGAAGAAAAATGTTCTAAGATCAATAGAGACGGCAAAAAAGGTAGGAACACATTTGGAATTGACTACATTAATAATTCCTGGTAAAAATGATTCTGCTGAGGAAATGAGAGGGGAGGCAAAATGGATTTCGAAACTTTCAAGAGATATCCCCCTCCATATAAACAGATATCATCCTAGCTACAAGAGTGAAATACCTCCGACTTCACCTGAATCTTTAAAAACGCTTGCAGAAGTTGCGAAGGAGTATTTGAGATACGTGTACGTTGGAAACGTAAGCCTTCCCGGTTTCTCCGATACTATTTGCCCTCACTGCGGTAACCTTCTCATCGAGAGGAAAGGAATGCGGAGCTCAGTGGTTGGAATAGATGAAAAAGGAAGGTGCAACAAGTGCCAAGAAGAAATACCAGTCATCTTCTGAGAAGCCGGACAATTCTTTATGCAGTGCTTCTTGTCTCTGCCATTGCGTTGCTGACTTTCATTTTCTTTCGGCAAAAACCTCTTGAATACTATGACAAAACGGAGTATCTTCTCGGGACTTATGTTACCGTAAGAGTCTCATCTTCAAAAATGTCTCCAGTTACCCTCGCAGAAGCCGCCATGGCAGAAATGGAAAGGATCGATGATAAATTTGGAAGTAGAAGCAACGGAGTGATTGCTGAGCTCAACAGAAGCGGTGAGCTTCACGATATAGATAAGGAGACAAGTTTTCTCATAAAATCTGCCCTCGAAATTGCGAGAAATACTTCCGGCGCCTTTGATCCGACACTGTACGAACTGACCAAGCTTTGGGGCTTTGATGATGAATCATCTGAAAAAAGGATCCCCTCTGAGAAAGAAATCGAAGAAGCTCTAGGATCGACGGGCTTCTCCAGAATCA
>WOZY01000061.1 GCA_011620045.1 Mesotoga sp. | reverse complement strand
CTTCTATTCCCGGCCAATTAAGATCAAATGATGATAATTATTAACGATCAAGATATAAATACGCATTGTTTGGTTCCATATCTCTCTATTACTTTGCATATTGTTCAGTACCAATTAAAACAGAAGCAATACTGTGAAAAAACGAAAAATATAATCTTCTTAACTCAGCATCATCATTAATCGTTCACATGTAATCATGATCCTTCTAGATCAAAGAAGTCATAAGATTCTATAATCTCATTGGTATGTAAGCGATTTCACATCGACTTTCTGGGAGGTGTTTGTATGAAAAAGTTCTTGGTTCTGTTCTTTATATTGGTTTCGGTCTTTCTTGCTGCTGAAACGGTTAAGGTTCCTGTATCTGTCAATTGCTTCACCGGCGAGCCTGTTGCAGTGACAATAACTATGAGCGAGATCCTGGATCTTGTAGGAGTTGACTTCGATGCTAATTGGGATTCACTTCGAGTGTTTCAGGACGGGAAGGAACTTCCGTATCAGATCGACGATACAGATTTCAACGGTAAGTTGTCTTCTGGAGATATTCTTTCCTTCTTAATTATGGGACCCGCAGAAATTTCCGTTACTGACGATTTCGACATCCTTCCTCCCGTTTATGGCGCAGCGGGAAAAGTGGTTGAAGAAGATGGACAGTGGCTTGTCGAGATCGGAGAGATAAGCGCTGTCGCAAATAACAGAGGTCTCGTAAAGGTCACTGGTTTCGGAGATGTTGAAGGGACAGTCGTGGATGAAATCGGTATTGTAAGAATGTCAGGATATGTAGGGTCGACCTACTATATTGATGGTGAGTTTGGCAGACATGAGGAAAAGACTTCTGGAGACTTCACTGTAAAGGAAGTTAACGTCCTTCCAGCCGGTCCTGTTGGAGTTACAGTAGTTAGTACGCTTGAAGCAAAGCCCTTCCTCGGTGTAACTCAGAAAATTATTACCACTATCTTCAGCAATGGGGATATAATTTCTCACAACACCTTTGAATTTGCGACATACGCCGAACTAATGAAACTGCAGATAATGGCCACAAGAGTGTTGACCGACATTGCGGAGGACGCGGTTCACATTCTTCCTGTATTCAGAAGACTTCTCTGGGCCGATCAGCTGAATATTACACCACTGGAATACTGGCTCGATAGAAATGCGATCATGTATTCTGGAAACAAGCCCTATATAGTTTTCCCGGCCGTTGATTCGATGAGACCTCTCTGGTGGGGTGCGACCTACATTTTCGCTTCTCAGGAGAGCTGGAGAGCCAACTATTCGCAGTCGTTGAAGACTGGCGTCGCTGAGATTAACCCGGAGATTCCTGTAATAGTTGCAGACTACGAGAAATGGATGGGCGGTCTTACTTGGGTATATGAGAGTAGAGAGTTCAGAGATGGATACTTTGAATGGATGCCGGGCGAGCTAGACATCTTTGATAGCACCAAGGGATACGTGTCCTCAAAATGGGAGGACTATGTAAAGCGATTTGCGGCAGGAGATGTTGTCAGTTTCAAGAGAGTTTACTCGATATACAATGCTGACTCGATAGAAGACTCGATAGAATTCGTTGAAATGAAGAAGTCAGAGATTCAATCACTCAAGATAGGAGAGTAACTGAACTTTAATGGAGGGTGAGAGGCTTCCTCTCACCCTTTTCTTTTGGAGGTGCCTATGAAGAGAGCATTGATTATTCCAGTACTTCTAATTTCATTAATGCTTATTGGAATTGAAGTTCAGATTAATCTGAATCATCTGGAGTTTCTTAGAGATCAGTTTGCCGTTGAAGAGGAAAGCGAAATCGGTTACTGGATATATGCAGACAGGCTGCCTGACGGTAGTTACAGGCACGCCGATGCCCCGGGTGAAGGGATCACATGTGTCGATGATGTTGCGAGAGCTGCAATTCTTTACTTGAGGCTCTTTGAGACTTCGGGAAGCAGTGAATATTACACTCGTGCAAGAGAAGCCTTAGAATTTGTACTCTCTATGCAGGACAGTGATGGGGATTTCTATAACTTCATATTTGAAGACGGAAAGATAAATCTAAACGGGCCTACATCCCGAAAGGGGGGCAACTGGTGGGCAGCGAGAGCTCTCTGGGCGCTCGCAACTGGAGCTAGAATGACTAGGGACTTTGATTTAGAGTTTTCAGAACGCTTGGCAGATGCCGCGCAAAGAGCGTTCCGCGAAATTGCCGACTACGAACATGATGGTTTGATTCAGGGATACACAGATCTTTCGTCGGTAGTTCTTCTTGGAGCAGCGGAGTTATATGCCATAAGTAACGATGCGCTAGTGGGAAGTTTCATAAAGAGGTGTGCGACCGCTCTACAGAGCAAAGTCATTCTAGATGAGGACTCGATTTTCAATGGTCTTGTTGACGAATCCTCGCCTTCAGAACAGAGATACTTCTGGCACGGATGGGGATCGAGACAGCTGGAAGCACTTGCAGTGGCCGGGGCGCTTCTGGAAAACAATGAGTTTCTTGAAATCTCTTTGGCAGCCTTCAAGAAAAGTGCGATGTTACTCTTGAATGCTGGTCCTCTATACTCTATCTCCGGGTATTTGCAGCTGTATCCACAGATAGCATATGCCGCAGAATCCGCAATTTCAGCTGGCTACAGTCTGTATGATCTCACAAAGGACGAGGACATCGCTGTAATAACTGCTCTGCTAGGAAGCTGGTTCCTCGGAGCGAACAGGCTGAATCAATCCATGATAGGAAGAAATGGAGAGGGATTTGACGGACTTGAGTTCTCACACATAAACAGGAATGCAGGGGCAGAATCTACGATCTCCATGCTTCTTTCGCTTGAGAGAATCAGGAGACTTCCCAGCGAGTTTGAACGCTTCTTCTCTGAAGATGTCGAAATCCTGACACCGGTTGAAATCATAGAAGCAGAGTCTATGAAGGTCGGCCTCTCCGAGATAGAAGTAGTTCAGAGTGCTGGAGTTTCAGGCAACGCAGTGATTAAGATCTCCGGAGCATTTAGCCTTCGTCTTTCGGTAACGCTGGCAGAGGCGTCTTATTCGGTATTTGCAGCCCTGAACGAAGTAAGATCAAAAGACG
>WOZY01000025.1 GCA_011620045.1 Mesotoga sp. | reverse complement strand
GGCTTTATCTCTTCCCCCTTCTCATAATCGCGATCAATCTCACTCTTCGATGATCTCGAGATAATTCTTTCAAAGCCATCGAACAGTCTTCGCTCACCGGTTAAGCTGAGGACATACTTCTCGTTCTCGTCCTCTAGCTGGACATCTGTCACAGCATATTCTGCACTAGCCATCTGAGAAGCTATGAACCTGTTCCATATAAGCGTGTATAGCCTCAGATTATCCCCAGATAGAAGCTTCTTCGCCGTCTCCGGATCGTTTTCGGGATAAGTGGGCCTTATCGCTTCATGGGCATCCTGAATTTTCTTGCCCTTCCTGGCAGATCTTACGGGGCCGATGTATTCCTTTCCAAATTTGCTGCTGATGATCTCTACAGCCTTTTCTCTGGCCACACTCGAAATTCTCGTCGAGTCAGTTCTCATGTATGTAATAAAGGCCATCTGGCCCTTATCAGTTTCAATTCCCTCATATAGTTGCTGAGCAATCTTCATTGTCTTACTTGCACTCCAACCGAGCTCGCCAATAGCGGCTTGCTGAAGAGTTGATGTAATGAATGGCATCGGAGCATTTCTTTTCGAAGTACGCTTTCTAACATCTTTTACATGCAGATTGGCTTTTGAGAGTTCATGTATTATCTCGTCTCTCTTTTCTTCGCTTGTTATAGATTTATTGTTGAACTTCTTGCCATCAATTTTCGAAAGAGAGAATCGATCTTCGCCGACCTGTGCAAAGACTTTGAAGAATTTATGTGGTTCGAAGACAGCTATCCTCTTCTCAAGCTCGACCATGAACTTCAAGGCTACAGACTGAACTCTTCCGGCACTCAATCCCTTTGTCATCGTTCTCCAGAGAATTGGACTGATCTTATAACCCACAATCCTGTCGAGAACTCTCCTGGCCATCTGAGCCTCGACTTTCGACATATCTATTTCTCTCGGATCCAGTATTGCGCTTTTGATTGCCGATTCAGTAATCTCATTGAAGACTATTCTATTCTTTTCATTTCGAGGAAGACCCAGAAGCTCAGAAATATGCCAAGCGATCGCCTCGCCTTCGCGATCAAGGTCAGAAGCAAGAAAGACTTTCTTACCTTTGGATTTCTTCGCAAGTTCTTGAACTACCTTCTCCTTACCTTTCAGAACCTCATATGTCGGCTCAAATGTATCAAGATTCAGCCCCAAATTTGATTCCGGCAGATCCCTGACATGTCCCTTTGAAGCTGTTACTTCGTAGTTCTTTCCTAAGTATCTACCAATTGTCTTCGCCTTTGCTGGCGATTCAACGATTACAAGCTTATCTGGCAAGATATCACTCCTACTTCTTCAGTCGCCCGATCTTCGATTCTTCATGAATACTCTTCTGTTTAGGAACCGGTCATAGTTGCTCCAGGAAGATGTAGAACCATTGAATTCTCTCTCTTCTATCTCTCGAAACTGAGCAACCTTAGAATCCAGATCATCGGCCATGTGAAGGACAATTGCTTCTGTCGTTTTTGGAATAACGGGAGAACCCCACTCCATCTCTCCATGATGAGAAAGAAGAAGATGTTTGATCTCTGTTTGAAGATAGCGCGGAAAGCCCTGAATCTTAGAAATGGCTCTGCCGACCATCTCTATGCCCATCGCGATATGCCCGACCAGTTCACCGTCATTGGTCCTGTCAATTCCTGACGGAGTGACAGCGTACTCGTAGACTTTGCCAACATCATGCAACAAGGCGCCGGCTATCAAGAGATCTTTGTCTACAGATTCATTATACTTCACTGCGAAAAAGGCACACAGTTCTGCAACTGACATTGTGTGTTCCAGAAGGCCTCCCTTATACGCATGATGAACCTTCGACGCAGCGGGTGAGATTATGAACTTCTCGATGAACTTCTTGTCGTTCTCAAAAATCTCTTTAAGCAGCGTCCTGATGTGCTGGTCGCTGATATTGTTGATAAGACTGAGAAGATCGTCGTACATCTGAGGGATATCCTTCGTTGTTACAGCCATAAACCTTTCGGGATCGTATTGTCCAATCTCGAGAACCTCAATCCCTTCCGAATCAAGGTTAAGCTGCTGCCTGTCTTCATAGACAACTACACGGCCCGAAACTCTTACAACAGTTCCCTGTTCCAAAGAGCTGTCGTTTTGTTCTGCATTGAACCAATCTACAGCTCTGATAGCGCCTGTCTTATCGGAGAGAGTGAGAAGCAAGAATTTCTTCCCGTCTCGAGCCTCCTGAATTCTCTTCGAATGCACTTTGAAAACAGATAGAACGGAGCTTCCCGGACGCAGATCTGAAACAAAAGGAAATCCATCCTTGTTAGTCTTATCCTGATCAGCATTTATCTGATTCAAGATCTCATTTCCAATAATATCGCGGAGTTTCATCACTTTTCTCCTTCCCGATAGATCCTTGGAACTCTTGAAGAGATCGAGCAGACAACCTCGTAGTTGATGGTGCCACAAAGATCTGCCGTCTCCTCGGCCGTGATTCTCTCTCCTTCCTGAGAACCAATGATAACCACTTCATCTCCTACGGAGATCTTTCTCTCTATGTGAGAAACATCGACCACAAATTGGTCCATGCAGACCCTACCTAAAACCCTGCATCTCTTGCCCGCAATGATAACATAACCTTTGTTTGATAGCAGTCTGCTGTAACCATCGGCATAACCAACCGGAATAGTTGCCACCAGCATATCGCGGTTGGCAACGAAGGTCCTACCATAACTAACCGAATAACCAGCGTGTATCTTCTTCAAATAGGAGACGCAGGTCTTCCACTCAAGTATTGGCATGAGGTTATTATCTACAACAGTCGAGGGTTGCAGACCATAAGTTGCAATTCCTGCTCTTACATAGTCGTATCTCGAGTTATCGAGAAAAATTGTTCCGGCGCTGTTAGATATGTGACTTTCGAAGCTGCCGAATGGTATTTTCCCTAAGCCAGCTAGAAACCTGTCAAAAGAATCCTTCTGCTCAGACACAAACTCACTCTCTTTCTCATCTGCAGTAGCGAAATGCGTGTATGCACCGGTGATTCTAATTCCTTTCGAGACGGCCGACTCATATAACCTCAACGAGTCCTT
>WOZY01000062.1 GCA_011620045.1 Mesotoga sp. | reverse complement strand
CGCATAGAATACGCCGCCTAGGCAAAGAATCTCAGAATTTGAAACCTGATTCGATTATTGATGAGCAGACTCTCACGATCTCGGGGTCGTAAAGCTTTCCAGCATTCTTATTTATCTCTTCAAGTGCCGCTTCGAAGCCCAGAGCAGCCCTATATGGCCTGTGCGAGCTCATTGCCTCGAAGACATCGGCTACCATAATTATCTTTGCTTCCAGCAGGATCTCTCCATCCTTCAGATGCCTGGGATAACCGGAACCGTCAAGTCGCTCGTGATGCTGATACACTATTTCCGCAACCGGCCAGGGCAGGTCCACCTTATGAAGGACTTCGTATGCCGTTTCGGGGTGTCTCTTTATTATCTCGAACTCAATATTGCTCAAGATTCCGGGCTTAGAGAGTATCTCCGTGGGGACGATAATCTTTCCAATGTCGTGAACCATTGCCGAGACCCTAATGGATTCAAGAGTAAACTCGTCCAGGCCCATCGCTTTGCCTATTTCCAGGGAAAGCTTTGCCACTTTCTTCTCATGGAACTGAGTGTATGGATCCTTAAGATTCAGCATGTCGGAAAGAACAGTTACTATTGAATAAAATGCGCCTTTCAGGTCCTCACTCGCTTTCTGACGCTCTGTTACGTCCCGGGCAATACCTTCGATCGCGATAAGCTGACCGTTGTCATCGTAAACAGGTACGTTCATCTGCTCGCACCAGATGACCTCTCCGCTCTTCTTTATCCATCTCAACAGAACTGGAGCTTCACCAACATGATGCGCAAGAGCATCAAGTTTTTCTCGATCGTCCGGGTGCACCAGCTCGAAGCCAAGATTCGGATTCGAGTAATGATCTTCAGGGGTGTAGCCGGTTATCTTCGTGGCCGAGGGACTCACGTACGAGAATCTCCGCTCCGGATAAAACTCATACCTGTAGATCAGATCGTTGGCCTTCTCCGCTATGAGTCTGAACTTCTTCTCACTCTCTTCCAGAGCCATTTCCGTTTCGGCCCTCAGCACTGCTTCTTTCTTTCTACTGATCGCCTCTTTGACCGCGAAGGGAAGCCTGGTCATATGCTCTTTTATAACGTAGTCTGCTGCACCGGCCTTCATACAGTTGACGGCAGTCTCTTCATTCATAGAACCTGTAAGAATCACTATCGGTGTCTCGGGAGTGCGTTCCAGGGTAAGGGTTATTACTTCCATGCCGTTGAAAAGCGGCATCATGTAATCGGAGACTATCAGGTCCGGCTTGAAGTTCTCGATCGCATCGAGGAAATCGCTCCTGTTATCGACCGTGCGAAATTCCAGCGAATCGCACCAATCTGCAAGCCCACTCGAAATCTCGAGCTTCGCAAGTTCGGCATCGCTTTCGAGATCCTCTACGAGAAGTATTTTGATCGTTGCAGAACGGAGCTCATTATCTACCGGAATTCTGGTCATAATCACCTCCAACAACATATTACATAATAGCACGTCAGACACCTCATTTCGAAAAGGTAATACTTCTAATTCTTTTGTTGATCGCTAAGATAGTCCCTGGAAATACTTTCTCAGATCGCCCGATTTGAAGAGCGAAAAGGCTATACTAATTTCGGGGCTACTTGAAGCGACTCCTGCGGGAGGAAATTCTATGGGAAGAGAAGTCTTGACCTCTCTATTGAACAATGCGGCGTTGCTTATCACTCTGGTTGTCGTGTACAGCGCCTTCTATACCAGATCAATTCCAAGCCGACAGACTTCCTGGCAGATTATCTCCGGCCTTCTTCTGGGATTAATAACCCTGGCCGTTATGATGAACTCCTGGCAGCTTTCGCCCGGGGTAGTTTTCGACACGAGAACTGTTGTCCTGGGCCTGGTCGGGCTCTTTTTCGGCTTTCTTCCTTCTGCAATCGCCGCCTCGATGGCTGTTGTCCTGCGGCTAATGATGGGGGGCGAAGGTGCCCTTCCTGGAATCGGCACAATTCTCAGTTCGGTTTCTGTAGGTCTTTTCTGGAGATACTTCATGAAGAAGAAGGTCGGAGATCATTCCCTTCTGGAACTATACCTTCTTGGAGTCGTTGTTCATATCTTCATGTTGATTTGCATGCTGTTCCTCCCTCAGCAGAGCAGAGAGGCTTTCTTTTCGATCACTGCTCTGCCAGTAATGATTATCTATCCTTTTGCTACAATGGTCATCGGATGGGCGATCACCGACCAGATTGCAAGGCAGAGAGGAAAGGCGGCCGAGAAAGAACTCGTTGTGATGAGCGAGAGAGTGGCGACGATAGTGAAAACCGCCCCAGTTGCTATAGTTACAATCGACCTGGACTACAACGTAACGGAATGGAACGAGGCAGCCGAGAAGATGTTCGGTTGGAAAGAGTCGGAAGTGATCGGAAAACCCTTACCTTATGTAAGTGAGAACCAAAGGGAAGAGCATCGGAAGATGAACGAAGAGACTCTCGGCGGACGGCCCATCAGAGGAGCACGGCTTGTGAGGCACACGAAGGACGGAAAGGAAGTGGTCGTTAAGGTCTATAACGCTCCGATTCACGACGAAGAGGGAAATCCTGCGGGTCTATTCGGAATCCTTGAGGACGTGACTGAACAGCACAAGATGGAGCAGGCCCTAAATGAAAGCGAGCTTCTTTTCAGACAGTTGTATGAGAATATGAATGTCGGCGTGGCAATAAACAAAGTGGTCAATGACGGCGATGACATTGTTTTTCTAGACATGAATCCGGCAGGTTGCAGGATAACGGGTGTAAGCCGCGAGGAGATACTTGGAAGAAGCGTCAGGGCAGTCTTTCCAGGTGTAACCGAGTTAGGGCTTTATGAAAGGATGCTTGATGTCTGGAAAAGCGGGTATTCGCAGCATCATCCGGTGAGAGAGTATCACGATGGGAGGCTGACATTCTGGGCCGAGAATTTCATCTACAGACATAAGGCAGATGAGCTTGTTGTAGTGTTTGAAGATGTTACTCAGCGAGAAATGACTATGGAAGAGCTCGAAAGCAGAGTTAAGAAGAGAACAGAGGAGCTTGAGGAAGTAAACCGGGAACTCGAGTCTTTCGCGTACTCGGTTTCGCATGACCTTAGGGCTCCCCTGAGAGCCATAAGAGGATTCTCAAAGATAGTATACGATCGCTACTCGTCCCTTCTCCCTGAAGAAGGGAGCCGCTATCTCGGATTTATAGTTAAGGCCGGTGAGGACATGTCGGAACTGATCACCGGACTTCTTGAATACTCCAGGGTTGGAAAAACAGCGCTAAAAATGGAGGAAGTGTCTTTACAGGATACTGTAAGTGACTGCATCTCAACGCTGGAAAACATGATAGTTGAGGAAGAAGCCGAAGTAAAGGTCCTCTCAGATCTGCCAAAGGTCTACGCGGATCGCTCGCTGCTAAGGAGGGCATTGACTAATCTGCTTCAAAACTCGCTCACTTATCACAAGAGCGGAGAGCATCCATTGATAAAAGTCTATTCAGATGAGCAAAACGGTTTTGTGAACCTGACTGTTGAAGACAATGGTATCGGAATAGAAAGCAAGTTTCATGAAAGGATATTCAATATATTCCAGAGATTGCACACCGGCGATGAATATCCCGGAACCGGAATCGGACTGGCAATCGTCAAGAAATCAGTTGCTCTTATGGGGGGAGATGTATCTCTCGAATCGGAGCCAGGGAAAGGCTCAAGATTCACAATTAAAATCAAGGGGGCGAGCTCTTGAAAAGAGCCATAATGCTTTTAGTTGAAGATAATTCGATGGATATTGAGTTGACTCTTGACTCTTTCAGACAGGTAGGACTCACGAACCGAATCGAGATAGCAAAGAGCGGAGAAGCGGCGCTCGACTATGTGTTTGGCAGAGGGAGATTCGAAGATCGAGAGGCATTCCCTCTGCCTGATCTTGTCTTGCTGGATCTTAAACTGCCGGGGATTTCAGGACATGAAGTTCTTCAGGAGATGAAGAAAACTGAAGTGACGAAGAGAATACCTGTTGTTGTGCTGACTTCTTCGCGCGAAGAAGGAGATAGAGCAATCTGCTATGACTGCGGAGTCAATTCCTATCTTGTCAAACCGGTTGATTTCGATGAATTTCTCGTGCTAGCCAGGGCAATCGGCGACTACTGGCTTACGATCAACGTCGGTCCTCCAGAAGCATGAGGGGCGAGTAGGGTACAAGGTAGCGGGGGTTGGGTATTGGAGAAAACGAGAGTTCTTAGTCCCAGAGCGAGCAACGTTTCCTAACAAGCGGCTCTTTCCAGCGTAGGCGGATCCTAAGAACGAAGAACTTCTCTTTTGTTTGCCTTGTATAGTCTAGAAGGCAACTACTAGCGCATCTGGCAGCTGCAAAACTCTCACGCGGGTCGACGCCATTCGATTCAAAGATGGGCGTTTACTCAATTTCAAGTTGCTTTCTGCTGTTAGAAGTCCTCTGAAAATGTTAGAATTGTCGTGAATATCCGGAGGTGGCTTTCGTGACAAAGAATCCGCTGAATCTTAGACTCTCAGAAATCATATCTCTTGAAGACACTTTCGAGTTCTATAGAGAGAGAGTAATGAAGTACAACGATGAACTCAAGGCATTCCTTCAGGTAAGCACCCTGTCAGGCGACAAGAGACAGGGTTTTCCGTATGCCCTAAAGGACAACATCCTCGCTGTCGGGACCAGAACAACGTGCGGCAGCAGAATACTCGAGAATTACGAATCTCCATACGATGCGACGGTGACCCGAAAGCTCGCCGTTAGGGGAGGAAAGCTTCTCGGAAAGACGAATTTGGACGAATTCGCCATGGGGTCCTCCACAGAGAACTCCGCCTTCGGCCCTTCCAGAAATCCCTGGGATCTTGAACGCATTCCGGGAGGAAGCAGCGGCGGAAGCGCGGCCGCGGTAGCTGCGGGGCTTGCTCCGTTCGCTCTCGGCAGCGACACTGGCGGTTCTGTAAGGCAGCCGGCTTCCATGTGCGGTATAGTCGGCTTCAAACCGACATACGGACTCGTATCCAGATACGGACTCGTCGCATTTGCCTCTTCGCTGGATCAGATCGGCCCGATGACTCGCTGCTCCCAGGATGCCGCAGATGTGATGTCTATGATATCGGGACACGATAGTAATGACTCAAACACTGTCAGAAAAGAGCTGTCTTTTGATGTGTCTCTTAAGGGATATCTCAAGGGGCTGAAACTGGCCGTCCCTTCCGAAATGCTGAACTATCCCGGCCTCGATTCCGGAGTGAAGGAGAGATTCCTTTCAATAGTGGAAGATATCAGGCGTTCAGGAGCGGAGGTCGAAGAGATTTCCATCCCTTCGGTCGAGTACGCCGTGGCAACCTACTATCTGATTGCGCCCGCAGAGGCCAGCTCGAATCTAGCCCGCTACGAAGGGATTAGATTCGGACCGAGAGTGCCGTCGGAAGACTATGAAAGCCTCACAAACAAGAACAGGGACATAGGTTTCGGGAAGGAAGTGAAGAGAAGAATTCTTCTTGGAACCTTCACCCTAAGCGCGACTTATTATGACGCCTATTATAGAAAGGCTTTGAAAACGAGAAGCGTCATGGCCGGCGAGCTGAACAGAGTGCTGGATGAATACGATTTCATCTTGAATCCCTCTTCTCCCGTGATTGCGCCGAAAATTGGCGAGATTACCGACCCCCTGACGTATTATTTGATGGATATTTACACGATACCGGCAAATGTTGCGGGCCTTCCGTCGATCTCTTTGCCGGCAGGGCTGGTCGATGAAATGCCTGTTGGGGTGCTTCTCACAGGTAGAAGGTTTAGCGACGTCTCTCTTCTTGACGCCGCAAAGGGAGTCGAGGATCTCTCTCCCTCTTATAGGAGCGGGCTGACCGTACTCCCGGAGAGGTGGACGGAGTGATGAACAAAACTGTAATCGGATTGGAAATACACGCTCAACTCAGAACTGATACAAAGGCCTTCTGCAGCTGCAGGGCCGATGTTTTTGATCTTGAACCCAACACGGCGATCTGCCCGGTTTGCACTGGCCAGCCAGGCACTCTGCCCGTTCTCAACAAGAGAGTGGTCGAGTTTGCCATCATGGCCGGCCTGGCAATGAACTGCACTATAAACAAGCGGTCGGTCTTTGACAGAAAGAACTATTTTTACCCCGATCTGCCCAAGGGTTATCAGATAACTCAGTACTTCTTTCCCATCGCCGAAAACGGTTACTTATACCTTGAGGACGGAGACGAAAAGAGAAAGATCAGGATTCGTAGAATACATATCGAAGAGGATGCCGGAAAGATGATTCACCAGGGAACCGATTCTATTACCGGCTCATCTGGAAGCTATGTTGACCTCAATAGATGCGGAGTTCCGCTAATTGAAATCGTAACCGAGCCCGATCTTCGCAGTCCCGCGGAAGCCCGCATCTTCATGGAGCTCCTTAGGGATACCCTGAGAGCGCTGGGAGTCTGTTCTGGAGATATGGAGAAAGGCGCCCTGCGATGCGACGCGAATATCTCGATGGTAGATGAAGCAGGGAGAAGTTCGAACAGGGTCGAGGTGAAGAACATCAACTCCTTCAAGTTTGTCGAAAAGGCGCTGGAATTCGAGCAGGAGAGAATTTCCAGAGCCCTTTCATCCGGAGGCGATGTGGCCAAGGAGACGAGATCGTGGAGCTTCTCATCCAAAGAAACGTTTTCTATGAGATCGAAGGAAGAGGAAAACGACTACCGTTACTTCCCAGAACCGGATCTTCCGAAACTGATTGTCAGTGAAGATCTAATAGAAAGGATTGCTGGGAATCTCCCGGAGCTCCCATGGGAAAAGATAGAGAGATTCATGAAGCAATACTCGCTTCCCCGTTACGATGCTGCCGTTCTTTCTTCAGACGGTGAAATAGCTTCTTACTTTGAAGAAGTTGCGCAGACCACTCGCAGACCTAAGGAGAGCTCAAACTGGATCATGGGAGAGGTTATGAGAGTTATGAACGAAAGGGAGCTCACAGTCGAAGAAGTAAAGGTAAGCCCTGAGCATTTCAAGGAGCTTTTCGAGCTTATCGACGAAGGGAAGATATCGAACAAGATCGCGAAAGATATCTTTCCGTTAGTTGTTGAAGGAAGGAAGTCGCCTCTGGAGATAGTCAAAGAGAAGGGGCTTGAACAGATAGACGATGATAGAGTAATCGAGGATGCTTTGCGAAAGGCGATGACAGATAACCCCTCTGCGGTGGAGCAGTTCAGAGCCGGGAAGGAAGGCGTTCTTGGATATTTTGTCGGAGCAGTTATGAAGGCTACCAGAGGAAAGGCGAATCCATCGAAAGTGAATGAGATCGCAAGGAGGATGCTTAAAGATTGAAGAAGAGTCTATGCCTGTTCTTACTGTTGATTTCGGTCGTAATTCTTTTTGCCGAAACTCAGATCAAACTGAATAATGCAGGGTGGAGCGTCTCTGCAGACATCAGGGCCTATGAAGATATATACTTGACTCTGGCGTTGGCTTCTGGAACGCCTTACGTAGGTGTGACCTATATCGACCGCTGGGAGGAGTTCTCAACGGGTTTTCTGAAGCTGAAGACCAGGGACGGAGTTTTCAGAGGCTCGATCCTTGCCAGTCACGAAGGCTTATTCATGGGGGTCAGATATGTCACCAACACGAATCAGATCCCGGTCTTCTCGCACACCTCTCTCGAACTCGAGCTTTCTACGGTTGGCGATATGAAGTATCTCGTAAGAAACCGGGTGAGGCTTCCCCTGGGTCAGCTGAATGGTGGACTGAGCGTCTTTCTCCATCGAGAAGACTCGTTCTCATTCAACGATATCGGCCTGTATCTTTATGCGAAAGAATATGAGAGAAGTCTGAGGATCAGAAACGCAGAAACAAATGTTGTCGCTACTGTGGACCTGAAGACAAACGACTCCCTGGGAGAGGTCGGATACGGAATTGGCATAGGAATGAATTACCTGTCATTCGACCTTGGATTGGCTTTCGCAGGCAATTTTATCGTCCCCGCCGGTGATCTCAGGCTGATGCTTTCACCGACCGTGATGGTCAGCTTGCGCGGGATTGACGCTCAAATGCTGATCTCGAAACTTGGAAGCGATGATTCGATTTTCGCGGGAATTTCGGTCACGAACTTCACTTTGAACGGGATCTTTATGAGGCTCGTTTTCTGATGGGCGCGGGCGCCTATGTGCATATCCCGTTTTGTGCCAGAAAATGTTCATACTGCGACTTCTGCACCGTTCAGTATGACTCGGCGCTCATAGACGAATATCATCGTTCTTTGAAAAGGGAGATCGAGATGTATTCGATTTCGGATACAGTCGAAACGCTCTATTTCGGAGGTGGCTCCCCGTCGCTTTATCCAGTCGAGTTGCTGAATGATTTGCTCATGCATCTCAAGAGATCGCTGAGAACAGAGATAAGAGAGGCTACCATAGAGGCCAATCCCTGGGAACTGGGAAGAGAACGTCTCCAAGAATGGAGAAAGATGGGCTTCAACAGAGTATCGGTTGGCGTGCAGTCGTCTGAGAAGAGCATTCTCGAAATCTGCGAGAGGCCCGTACCTCCCGATCTGAAGCAGAGATTGATCATGTGCAGAGAAATGTTCGACAACTTGAATCTCGATTTCATTTTAGGCCTACCCGGAGAAGCCGAGAGCAACGTGAGAGCGAATCTGGAACTCATTGACGCCATCGGACCGGACCATGTTTCATATTACGTCTTCGATACCGATCACGAAACTAAATTGATGAGTCAGGTGCATGATGCTATCATTGAACTGCCCGACCCTGAAATTCTGGAAAGGCTTCACGATTCGGTTCTTGAATCCCTGAAGAAGATGGGCTACAAGAGATATGAGATCTCTTCGTGGGCAGTTGATAATAGAGAATGCCTTCATAATCTCAAGTACTGGCGTAATGAGCAGTATCTGGGCTTTGGGCTTTCGGCGGGCGGCCACTTTGACGGGAAGAGATATGTCAATACCGGTGACCTGCGCCGTTATCATGATCTGATTGGGCGGAATCTGGTACCAGTAAGTGAATTTACCGAAAACACCGTTATTCAGGAATTGTTTGAGACTCTTTTTATGGGGCTTAGGTTGGCGGAAGGAGTAAATCTGTCTCGCTCGGGGTATCCCAAAGAGCTTCTCGATCTTTTGATTTCGAAAACTAGACTTTACCTGGGAGAGTATTTTTCACCCGACTACAGAGTTCTGGTGTTGAACGAGCTTGGGATGGATTTCTCCAGAAGCGTTTTTCAGAAGCTTTTGGATATTAAGGAGGAGATGGAAATTGCTTTCTCCACATGAGGTGCTCGAGATCGCACTGAGAGTCGAAAATGAAGGAGCAGACTTCTACAGAGACCTGGCCGAGAGCAGCAATAATGAAAATCAGGGCTCGGTCTTTCGTTTTCTTTCTTCTCAGGAGAGAAGTCATGCAGAGACCTTCCGCACTCTCCTGAAGAGATTCGAGGAAGAGGCCATAGAACTCGTGAACTGGGATGATGCAGGGGCATATATGGAGGACTTGACCAAGGAAGCCGTTTTTTCCGGCAGACTTCACGATGCAATGAGCAGTTCCGATTATGACGAGGCTATAGCCCTGGCAATAGAAGTCGAGAAAAAGAGCATAACTTTCTACAGGAGTTTTGTGAATAACGTGAAGACAGAGACTGCCGATGCCCTCGAAAAGATCATCGCTGAAGAGGAAAAACACATTGAACTTCTGGAAGGACTGAGATGATGTCTGTAGAAGAACTTTCGGATTTCCTGGATCATTTTTCGGTTCATAAATCCACAAGCCCTACGGAGAGCTGGGATTCGTACTTCATGAAACTTGCGTATCAAGTGAGAGAGAGGTCGAGTTGTCATCACAGAAAGGTCGGAGCCTTGATCGTAAGAGAGAATCGAATTCTCGCTACGGGCTATAACCAGCCGCCTTCTGGATTTCCTCACTGCGACGAAACAGAGTGCATCAGGGACGCTCTGAAAATACCATCAGGTCAGAATCAGGAGATCTGTTACGCGGCTCACGCCGAACAGAACGCCCTGTCTCAAGCTGCGAAATTCGGAATTTCAACAGACGGGTCGATGATCTACGTAACCCACCGTCCCTGCTCCATTTGCGCCAGACTGATAATAAATGCTGGCATTAAGCGGGTCGTCTTCTCTGAAGGCTATCCCGATCCACTTACTGAGTTCATGTTCGATAAGACGGGTGTCGTCATGACGCATTTTATAGAGTGAATGGGAGGAAATCATGGCTATCGCAAGGCTAACCAAGTATCTTAGGCAAGACAGGATGCCTCACGTTTGGTGTCCAGGCTGCGGAAACGGCGTTATTATGAAGGCCTTCATTGACGCGGTCGACAAGGGCGCCCTTGATCCCGACAGAGTCGCCGTAATATCCGGCATTGGATGCTCTTCCAGAGTCACAGGATACCTTAACTTCAACACTATGCACACTCTTCACGGAAGGGCTATAGCGTTCGCTACAGGCGTTAAACTGGCGCGACCGGAATTCAACGTTGTTGTGATGGGCGGGGACGGAGACATGATGGCAATTGGCGGAAATCACTTCATCCATGCCTGCAGGAGAAACATGGATCTTACCGTGATAGTTTTCAATAACAATATATACGGAATGACGGGCGGACAGTATTCGCCGACAACGCCTCATGAGAAGATCGCTTCGACTTCACCTTACGGAAATGTTGAGAACTCGTTCGACATAGTGAATCTCGCAGTCGCCTCCGGTGCGACCTATGTCGCCAGGTCGACAGTCTTTCACTATGCCCAGATGGTGCAGTTCATCCAGAATGCCTTGAATCACAAAGGTATGGGAGTGGTGGAGATAATGACCAACTGTCACACATACTACGGAAGATACAACGCAATGTCCAGACCGGAAGATCTGCTGACGTATTTCAAGAAGAACACGGTGCAGATCAAGAAAGCAAAAACAATGTCTCCCGAGGAATTATCGGACAAGATAGTTGCCGGCGAGTTTGTCAATAGAGAAGCGGAAACTTACAGCGACAGATACAGGATTATGAGCGAACGGATAATCGCTGCCGAGAGAGGTGACGAAGAATGAAGCACGCGTTTTCGGAACCTCATTCAGTAAGGATTTCCGGTATCGGTGGCCAGGGAAATGTCTTGATGGGCATCATTCTCGCTGAAGCGCTCCTTATTCAGGGAAGCTGGGTCGTTCAGACTCAATCATTCGGCGCGCAGGTGAGGGGCGGGCTCTCTTATTGTGATGTCCTTTTCAACAGCGAGCCGATCGACTACCCAAAAGCCCATTCCTTTGAACTTATCTATTCCATGCACCAGACCGCCGTTAATGCTCACGTTCCCCTGATTCATATGAACGGCGTCCTTATAATAGATTCGACTCTCGTCAAATCCATTCCGAAAGAAGGAATAAGAATGACGAGAAAGATTATTTCCAAGCCGGTAACGGAACTCACAGAGAATAAATTTGGCAGCACGCTTCCCGCTAATATGGTGGGGTTGGGACTGATTGCCAGAGCCGGGAATTTCGTCACCACTCAATCACTTAAGGAAGCCATGGTCAAGCACATCAAGGCAAAGTACGTTGAGATGAACTCCCGGGCTATTGATTTCGGTTACTCACTTATTGAGAAGTCTTACAATATTAGAAGTGAAGAATCGATTCTGTCGGCCGGGGATTTGAATGAAGAAGTTTGTCAGAAGTCTAGGCAACGCAACAAACGGAATAAAGTATCTCTTGAAGGAACGGAACTTCAGAATCCAGCTCGTGTTCGGAGCAGTAATTCTAACTCTAGGCGCTCTGCTAGGGCTTGACAAGAATGATTATTATTGGCTTCTTTTCTGTACGTTTATGGTATTACTTCTCGAGGGAATTAACACAGTGGTGGAGAAGATGGCCGATATACTGCATCCCTACTATGACGATAGAGTGCGTGTACTAAAGGATACAGCAGCCTCAGTAGTGCTTATGGGGGCTGCTGTATCTATTCTTATAGGATTATCCATTATTTTACAATCAATTTTCGGTTTGCATTTTGCCATCGGACTGCTTTTTGGTATAATGATCTTGGTAATCTTCTTCTTCTTGGGGCTTTTTGGAGGTGGCAGGGAATGAACCGTCGGGTCATTCTGTTATTCTTAGTTATGTCTTTGCTCTTTATGACTCGCAGTTTTGCGTATTTCCTCGTTACGTACGTGGTTAGATCGGGAGACTCGATTCACACTATTTCCAGGGATTTGGATGTTTGCATTTCGACAATTATCGATTTCAACAATCTGAAGAATCCTAGCAGTATTAAGGCAGGAGATACGCTCCGAATACCTCAGCCCGATGGTCTGATCTACGAGGTTCAGTCCGGCGATACCTTCGATTATATAGCAAAGCTTTTCTTCTCACCTGTCGAAGAGTTGATAGCGGCGAACAACCTTCGGCCCGATTCGATTATCAACCCTGGACAGAGAATCTTCATTCCCATGTCCCTGATAAACTTGTGTCAGTATGTTCCTCAGAGTTCCCCATTCAGGTGGCCCATTTATGGGGTCATATCTTCCGATTACGGTTGGAGAACTCATCCTGTGAGCGGGCAGCCCTCATTTCATTCGGGACTTGACATTGCGGCTTCCGAAGGAACACCGATCTTTGCAGGTTCGAGGGGAACAGTAGTCTTTGCCGGAACAAACGGCGGTTATGGGAATATGGTTGAAATACAGCACGACAATGGTTACGTTACCCGTTATGGCCACATGAGCAGAATCAGTGTTTATATGGGTCAAAGAGTGGAGACCGGTTCGTTGATCGGCCGGGTCGGAACCACTGGGATCTCAACGGGTCCTCACGTACATTTCGAAGTTAGAGATCCGAAGACCAACACGATGAATCCCCTTTCGATGCTCCCCACACGTGACCTCATGTACGTGATAAGAAGAGAGGATGACGGCACCGCTGCCGGTGGTAAATGACAAAGATCCTGGTTAGCGCCTGCCTCATCGGTGTCAACTGTACGTATCGCGGAGATAACAACCTGTCTTTGAAGCTTCTTGAGCTGGTGGACAGGTTTGTTTTTTTACCGGTCTGTCCTGAGCAGCTCGGAGGGCTTCCGACACCGCGTCCCAGGGCAGAAATAACTACTTCATGCGACTGGCGGGCAACAAGGATAGTTATCGATCAGTTTGGGAAGGATGTTACTCAGAACTACACACGAGGAGCCGAAGAGGCGTTGAAAATAGCCAAGCTTTCCGGAACCAGTATCGCTCTCCTCAGGTCGAGGAGTCCTTCTTGTGGGTGCAAAGGCATCTACGACGGTACTTTCAGCGGGGTGATGATCGACGGAATGGGAATAACGGCGGAGCTTCTCATGAAGAACGCTATTGAAGTCTATTCCGAAGAAGAGATCAACTTCTTATACTAGGGTCGAATAGCTCAGTTAGAATCTCTCTCTCCTCTTCTCTTTCCATTGTGAATCCCGGACTCTTGGCCAGTACCACCCAATTTCCTTTCTGCCAGATGAGAGCCTGGTCTTTGCCACCGAACCTTACCACTTTTGCATAGCAGTAATCTGCCTTCTTTATCCTGCCCATGTCTCTCGTCAGTACCGAACCTTCCACAAGGAAGAGCGTCTCCCAGGTTCTTCTTGCGGAGTCTGCGGAATTCATCTTCCAGATATACACATTTATCACCCTAGAGTTCAGCTCGAACTGTAAGCTCCTGACAGAGTCGTCTTCGGGCGGGTATAATACCCGGATCACCTCACCATCGTTCTGCTCTACAGAAACTCCGTTAGCAAGACCCTGATCCGGCGGAAAAGGAGCTTCTCCAAGAAGGGAGAAGACGCTGTTGTTGAAGGTCAGCTCATCCAGTTCGATCTCGCTGGCAGGAACAACCACATCCATCTTGTGTCCAAAGGCGTAATACGAAGCAAATGCAATCAACGCAACTACGAAGAAGAACGTGAAAAGCACCCTGTTTCTTGAACTATTCCTACTGACCATTTTCAGTCACACCCGGCAAATTCATCTAGTCAGATCAACTCCAGAATCTTTGCAACCTTTTCGGGATCGAGCCTGTAGGTCGAACCTTTTCCCTGATAGAAACCGTGCTCTCGTATCAGATGAATGGAAATCGGTGAATAGTCTATCTCTTCCTTCAGGGCAATATTTCTCACATTGACGTTTACTTTTTTTGAAAGATGTCCGTGTCGAAAGGGGCAGGGTATGTAACCGCGACTCTCCTCAACGATTACAACGAAGCGATCATCGACTCTGACAGGCGAACCGAATCCTCTTCCGCCTTGCTTCATAAGCATTTCCAGCTTGTCGGCGATTATTTCGTTCGTCAAGCCGAGTTCCTTCACCTTCGACTCATCCTCGCTAATAATATCCAGCAGGTTTCTTTCGTCATCCCCAAGAAAGCCTGGACCTGTGATGCTGCCGGCTCTCATGTTTTCCTGAATCCTATCGAAGTCCGGAGTCTGTTTCATAATCTCACCTCCAAAACTATCCGAATTTGTCGTAGTAGATCTTTTCTTCCGGTACGTTGTGCTTTTTCAGTACGCTTATACAGGCATTTATCATCCCGGGACTGCCGCAGAGATAACCCTCTCTGGAAGGCTTATCTCCCTGCTCGGCAAGGTACCTGTCAACCACATCAGTTATCAGTCCCACTTCGCCTTCCCAGCCGTCTTCGGGCAGGGGGTCGGACAAAGCCGGTATGAAATGGAAGTTAGGCATTTTGCTTTCGATCTCCTTCATTTCCTCAAGATAGAAGAGATCCTTCTTGCTCCTTGCTCCAAAGAAGTAATACGCATTTCTTTCTATGCCCTTTTCCATCATGTCCAGTACTATCGACCTGATCGGAGC
>WOZY01000048.1 GCA_011620045.1 Mesotoga sp. | reverse complement strand
AGATCTGGTCTCGTAGATATGTCGAGAACAACTACGTCATCAATAATCGCATCGCGGTAAATTCTTCGAAGGCTCTCGATCGGAGCGAATGTATTTGAATTTGCCTGAAAATAGGCCATGAACTTGTGAATGCCTTTCTTTCTGAGCAGTGATATCCTTTGTTCCATTTGTTCTCTCAGCGAAAGGTTCGAGTCGACTGAAAACCCGCTTCCTGAAGGATCACAATATATGCAACCTCCTGTCCCATTGATTTTGTGTGGGCAAGAAAAACCCGCATCGATAGGCACCCTGTGAACAGCTTCTCCGTATTTAAGCCTCAAATGAGTCTTTAGATCGTTATAGGGCTTACGATACAACAGATCTCACCAGGCTTCTCTCGAACTCTTTGAAAGCATCCACAGCGGAATTCACTTCTTCCTTTGTGTTTCCCAGAAAAAGATATAACCATTTCCCGGAAAACCACGTTCTGATGTAGCCTTCATCGATCTCTCCAGAAAACTCTCCGTAAACCCACGGAATTGCACTTACAAATGCTCTCAGTTCACTTGAGACATCTCTAATTAGGGTATACCAAAAACCCGTGCTTTGAGAGACGTTTTCGAATTTTGTTACATAAACAGTGAACCTTCTTGTTCCCTTAGCGAACTCTTTCTGAAGAAGCAGAGCAGTATCATCTAAACTGAGGTCCAGAACTTTGCCGCCAACACTAGTCAAGGTAGAGATGTCCATATATTCACTTAGTGTGAATCCTGCAAATCGTCCCGGCACCAGTTCCGACCGTGATGTTCCGCATGAAGAAGTAAAGATTATCAGGATAACAAGTGCTGCAATTATGTGGGGTAGTCTAATTCTCATCTCTTCACCTCCCGTTCTATGAGTATTCTAAAGGAGTTAGCGTTCATATAGATCTTGGGCCAGTTAGCTTGCCCCAATCTCTCTAAATAATTTGAAAACAAGACTCCGTTTCTGGGATCTCTAATCTCGCTTTCTATTTCAAGCAAAGGAACTAGAACGAATTTCCTCTTAATTATATCGTTGTGGGGAATTGTAAGCTCCTTTGTGGTTAGGACAGTTTCTCCAAAAAGAATAATGTCAATGTCTATTTCTCTCGGACCCCATCGAAATCGCTCTATTCGTCCCACAGACTTTTCAACGTTCTTTATTTCTCTTAGCAAGAGTTCTGGGTCTCCGGTGTGTCGAAATTTTCCGACGCAATTCAGGAATTCTTCTTGTTCAGTGTTTCCATATGGTTTAGTATAATAGAGAGAAGAAACTTCTGAGGGAAACAGCTCCAATTCGGTAAGTCTCTTGAAGGCTTCGACAATGTAACACAATCTGTCTCCGATGTTGCTACCGAAGGCGAGGAACAGATCACTCTCCACTTAGTTTCCTCCGCAATGACCACGCCGCTTCCTTCAATCTCTGTATGGTTTTGAAAGAAAATCCCCCTTCCCACCAGTGAGGAAGAATCGAATTGTTGAGAAGTAGTGGATCAATTTCTTCATTAAACATCCCTCCATCTACTAAATCTTTCCATTGCGCTGTGCCCGGAATCGGCGTGAATTCGTTAATGCTTGGGTTAACTCCTAGTTCTTCACAGACTTCTAGTGAATTCAGAATATCCTTTTCGCTCTGGCCGGGAAGATTCACCATGATGTAGGCACTAACTTCTCTAGAAGTGA
Source organism: Mesotoga sp. (assembly GCA_011620045.1). Taxonomy (GTDB): domain Bacteria; phylum Thermotogota; class Thermotogae; order Petrotogales; family Kosmotogaceae; genus Mesotoga. Next base: position 1,401 of record WOZY01000048.1, on the reverse strand, counting down.
ATCCGGCTTCAAAGAGGTTTTGAATTGCTTGATAGAAATCTCTTGAACTTACTTTCCCACCCGTTGTGTTTTGCAAGGCCGGATCTGAAGTCTCTAGTCCGATCTTTATTGTCTTGAAATTGTTTTCGAACATTAGACCTGCAGTCTCCATGTCAAGAAATCTGGCATGGACACCGTTTGGCAAATGAAATCTTGTTCTAATTCTGCGATTCTCTATTTCTCGCATTAGTTCTTTAAACCCATTACCTACAAGAATGGCATCGTCGAAGAAGACTACGTCGGAAAGATGCTTTGTTTCTATTAGAAACTTAATGTATTCGGTAGTCCTAAATGAATCTCTACTCAAAAAACCGTCCCAAAGAAAACTACTGGCGCAGTACGTACATCTGAATGGACAGCCGAGGCTTGTGATAACAACTGCATAGCGAGGTGATTCGTAGATAGAATAATCGGGATCAAGGTCTTCGAACCAGTCAAATTGCAGAGTACTGTCGATGCCAAGATGAGCAAGAGCTTTCTCAAGCGGTTTCATTCCCGTTCCGGGGCAAACAAAATCTGCTCCAGAGTATTGCCTTGCATGATCAGGAAGAAGTGTTGCATAAACTCCGCCCAGCAGAATTGGGATTCCGGGCTTCTCCTCCCGTATTACCCGTATAGTGTCGCTTACTCCATAGTGCCAGTAAGTCATCATCGAAGTCACGAATACTCCATCTACACTTCCCGATCCCCGAAGTTTTCTTCGCAAGACTTCCTCGGGGAAACCGAATCGCTTGAACTTCCTTGGAATTGATGCAATAGAACGAGGCTTGGCTATTTCCTCTTCCAGAAATTTCCCCGTTCCGAAGTGTCTATCTCCCCGTCTGGCACCAAATGAGACAAGCTCAAGATCATATCTATCGAGACAATCTATCACAACCGGTTCAATGACGAGATGTTTGAGGGCAGACGAAATATAGAGAAGTCCTAGAGGCTTCAACCAGTAATCGTAAGCCGAAACATCCTCAATCCAGGGGTTAACCAGTAGTATTCTTTTCAACTGACTTCACTCTGTTGTAGTAAGACCTTAAGCCCTTCAAGGTCAGGATGGGATCGTCGATTTCTATGAAACCACCTTTTTTTATGAACAGGCGGACATCGCCACCGGTTCCTATGATTCTTGGCTTTTCTTCAAATTCCTTGATTATGTTGCTTATTATACCTTGGAGAGCAAAGTAGGTTCCGTTTACAATACCGATTCTTAGGTTATCTTCGGTATTAGTTCCAAAGTAGTGATCTTCAAAAAAGAGCTCAACTTCAGGAAGCTTGGCGGTATGAGAGAAAAGTGCAGACATTGCCGTTGCCAGACCAGGAAGAATCGCGCCTCCTGCAAAGACCCCATCCTTAAGAATGTCTATGGTTATT
>WOZY01000127.1 GCA_011620045.1 Mesotoga sp. | reverse complement strand
CTTGCTTCTTCTCATCTTCACTCCGAATATGTATGACAGTCCGGCCTTATCTATCCCCTCTTCGATCTCGGTTCGATAAGTCTGTTAAGTACCATGGCGAATATAGCCTCAACGTAATCGCTAACGGCATCCGTATCTCCCAGCAGTCTCCTCAATACTCTTTCGATTCCTAGTTCCTTCCATAACTGCTCGAAGATAATTACAGGCCCCCACAGATAGGTTTGATTTACATTAAGGGCTTCTTTCCTAATCCATTCTTTCGTCGAGAAGTTCCTCAGGCTTTCAATAAGCCTATCTATCTGGCCGCTGTTCTGAAGATCATCTACTCTCCCCAGATTAACCAGAACTCTCTGTCTGGTCTTATTCCCTACTCGTATATTCTCTACGAGCTGCAGGTAACTCCTGGTGGAACCGTCCTTGTTCTTGAAGTGTTTCAGTCTGAGAAACATGGCACCGCATTTCAAAAACGATTCAAATATCTACCACGAACTTATGCGACTTTCATAACTTCTTCCTGCGATTTCTTGCCTTTTGCTGTCAAAGTTGATTCTTGAGTCTCTTTAGCCTCAGTTTAGAGTACAACCAATTGATGGGTCTGAATAATGTCTCCATAGGACATACCCATCCGCAATAGACTCTTCCCAGAAAAAGAGTTCCTAGCAGACCGATTTCGAATATCAGGAACCACCTTTGTAAATCCTTGTTTTTCAACAAGAAAAAGAAGAGTGCAAGAAAAATTATCTCCACTATTACTATGAGAGTTGCGGCTCTTTTGTTTGACAGTAATCTCTCCTTTATATTCTGCAGCAAACACTCTCCTTTCAATCAAAGTCTATAGCATTAGAGAAATCAAGTCCGTAACATTTATCACGAATTTCTCTATAGCTATAGCCTAAGATCCCGATTGTTTTTCTGGTATATTCTTCTCTATAGGCCTGAATACTGGTGGTGATTCTTTGAAGAAGATCGATGGAAGCGAATGGAAGAGACTCCTTCCTTTTCTGTACAGAAGAAAGGAGCTGAATATGTTGATGATAGGAGATATTGAGAACACAGATCCAGATTCAAAGTATCTGGAAATCTTCTTTGAAGGGAATTTCGAACGCCCTGACGGGATCCTACTTCGTTACTACAGATTCTTTGTTCTTGCAGATACTGATAGAACGGATTTCAAAGAAGCAGCCGAAATCATAAGGAGGTACAAAAAGGCAATGATGTTGAGTGGGACAGTTGGTGGGATAGATGCAATTTCCCCACATTTGAGTGACTTGCTCAAGGAAGAGAATACGCTACATTTTGCAGTTATGAAAGACCCCAGTCTCATAGAGCCAGTACATAAGGTAAGAAGGGCAACGATGAAAGATGCTTTGAAACTCCTGGCTTTTCTTAGTTCGATAGAGGAGTTCCACGCGACGGAAGAAGAGTCTTTCATGGCCACGCTGAGAGATGGAAGCACCCGAAGATACATAATTGAAGATAGAAGCGAAATCATCGCTACGGCCGCCAGTACTTCAGAGAGTTCTGATATGGCTATGATAATTGGTGTTGCAACAAGAAAGGATTGTAGAGGACAGGGGTATGCCTCTGAAGTCGTTTCGAAAGTGTGTGGAGATCTAATGGCTGAGGGAAGGACGCCGTGTCTGCTTTACGATAGCCCTGCTGCTGCAAGAATCTATAATCGTCTTGGATTCAGGGAAATTGGAAAGTTAAAGACGCTCAGATTCACTTAGCAGTGATTCCCCTTGAAGTTACAGGCTACACCAAATCTGTCCCACTGGAACAAGACTGGTTTCGGAATCATAAATCCTACGAAGCAAACCAAGATTTATTCCCAGCTGGAACCCCGCTTTCATGTTAGCGTCTGGGCTCCAGTTAGTCTCCAGAAGCGCCCCTGATATCACAGCGAGATGAATGGTATCGGAGACGATGTCACGCATATACCCCCGCACAATCGTCGAGGTAGTCATCTCCTCTTTCTGTAATAACACTGATGAACAGCTATATCCTCCAGTAAGCGAAAGCTACCAGGGACCATCAGACCTCAAAAATGGTGATCGGCGGTATTGCTCCATACCAAAGCAAGTGCCCGACTCTGTTCAAGTGAAGAACCGATTGTTGCGGGGCCCTCAATGCCAAGTCGCAACATAAAACAAGAGGCGCTAAATAGGAAAGCAGAAAAAGAATCACAGGAATAACAATACTGAGCATAACTCACCACTCTTCTTTCTGCAAGATAATTCCCTTTTGTGGAGTCAATAGTATATTGTGTACACAGCAGATGTGCCGGATGATAAAATCTTACTAGCGATGAAGAGTGAGGTGTGTGTTAATGGAGCTCAGCAAGATGTCGGCTAAAGATGTTCTCAAGGCTTTCTTCGAAGGCTACAGAAATCAGGATCTTGAGTCATTAAAAGCACTTTGCAGTAAGGAAATCACCTATATAAATCCTGAAGGACTTGTCTGCAATGGCATTGACGAATTTCTTGATCTTCTGAAGAAGGAATTCGATTCATTTGGAGTTCTTTTCGAGCCGGTATCTTGGGAAGTTACCATCGAAAAACCTTCACTCTGTTCTATTTCCTGGAAAAGGGGTACTAAATTTGCAAGGAAAGCCGCCTTCAGAAGAGTGGAGGTTTTTGGCTCGGCTCTTCTTATGAAAGCTGATAGTGGATGGCAGTTGCTACATTTTCAGCAGGCAATTGCAGGCTCCTTCGCTAAGCTTTTCAGGGACAAGAAGTGAGCATGGCTTCTCTTGCAGATCATACATGCTTTCATGAGGTCTTAATGCTTAACTAATGATGTAGAATACTAATCGGTACTACGAACCGACTGAACAGATCTGCCCGGCAATTAAAGTCATTTTCAGGAGGACAAATCTGTGGATGATTCAAAAAGGCCTGGCTCGTGGTCTTCGGTGGTTAGGAGTCAATCTGACTCTTGGTGTTCTCTATTCTTGGGGAATAATTTCTGCCGCCCTCATAGACGACTTAACTGGACAGCACAACTCAGTCTCAAATACCTTATATGTTGGCTTCTGTAGCAGTCGCTATTACCGTGATTCCGGGAGGAAAACTACTGGATAGATTTGGTCCCAGACCCGTTCTCTTTTTTTCCTCGATTCTTGCCGGTAT
>WOZY01000281.1 GCA_011620045.1 Mesotoga sp. | reverse complement strand
CCTACGACACTACAGAGAAGAGACAGAATAAGGAAGTGGAAGGAGAAGAAGGTGAAGAAATGAGATACGAAGATTTCTTTGTAGGCCAGAGCTTCTCCACCAAAAGAAGGATCACGTCAGCGATGGTAGATTCCTTTGCAGAATTGACGGGAGACAGGAACCCAGTTCACACAGACGATGAGTTTGCAAAAAATTCGCGGTTTGGCAGGAGAATTGCTCATGGTATGCTATTGGTAGGGATTATTTCGGCCATCCTCGGAAACGAGTTCCCAGGACCGGGTTCCATCTACATGAAACAGGAAGTGAAGTTTCTGAAACCCATTTTCCTGGAAGAGGAAGTGAAGATAAGTATAGAGGTCCTAGAGAAAATCTCTGAGAAAAAGAGATTGCTGGTGAAGACAACTGTCGAGAAAAATGACGGAGAGAAGGCCGTTGACGGTGAGGCCCTTCTGCTTTTCACGGGAGAATGAGTAGCCCGGACAGCATTTCGCTGTTAACTGAGAACCTAAGAGTGGTATCGATAATTGGCCTTGAGAAAAACACAGGCAAGACAGTTGTATTGAACCAGTTGTTGAAGGAATTCAGAGAAATGGGGATTACTGTTGGACTTACATCGACCGGCCTCGAAGGTGAAAAAAGAGACCAGATATACCTTAATGAAAAACCAGAGATAAATCTAAGCAAAGGAACGTATTTTGCAACGTCTGAGAAAGACTTCCAGAATCGACAGTTTTCCGCTACTGTAATTGATCTTAAGAATTACAGATCTCCTCTTGGAAGAACTGTTTTTGCTAGAGCCGAGACCGATGGAAAAGTTATTTTGTCGGGACCATCGATTTTGCAGTATCTTCTTGAAGCGGTAAGTATCATGAAGTCATATGGTTGTGAAAGGATTCTGATAGATGGTTCGATGTCGCGAATGAGTCCAGGAGCCCCTCTTGTTTCCGATGGAATAATCCTTGCCACCGGTGCGGCACTGTCAATGAATATTGAGGAATTGTGCCGAAAGACTCTCTTTGCCGTCAAGTTGATCTCGCTAAAGGCAACTGAACCGAAGCTAATGAATCGCATGCTCGCGCTCGAAGGTGGAGTGTGGATAGAAAACTGCGGGACATTCGAAAAACTGTCCTCCTCTGCATTAACCACATCGTACTCAAGGGCGAAAATCGCAGGGAAAACGATCTTCATCGATGGATCGCTGACGTCTTCCGTTCTTCTCTCTTTATCAGAAAGAGGAACGAGAGTGGTGGTGAAGGATTTTTCACGGATCTTTGTCGACGAACTGAGCCTTATGGAGTACGAAAGAGCTGGCGGTCGACTGGAAGTTCTTCATCCGGCCAATCTTATCGCTGTAACTGTGAATCCATTTTCTCCAACAGGATTCAAGATTCATTCAAGAGAACTGATAAGAGCACTCGAGAAGAAGATTGATGTACCCGTTGTCAATGTTCTGGAGGAGATTTCGAAGTGAAAGATCTAGATTGTGGATTTGAATACATAGTTTCACTTATTGACCCAGTAACTCCCATGGGAAGAGAGCAGCTACGCTGTCTGCCCTTTATGACGAGTGCAAACGAGATAACTGAATCTCATCAAAGACAGCTTGATATGGCTGAAAAGGAAAGAAAGGTTGCTTCCATTAAAGTAATTCTTTCAAGAATCCGAGATATCAGGGGTACGCTTTCGAATCTCTCTTCGGGAGTTGTCCTAGATGATATTGAACTGTTCGAAATAAAGAGCTTCGCTTATTGGTGCGGAAAGCTTAGGGAGGAACTGGGGAGATGCGCTTCTTGGATGAAGCTTCCAGATCTTTCTGTTGTGTTTTCAATTCTAGATCCAGATAATTCAGGAACCGAAAGCTTCTATATTTCTGACGACTGCGACGATTCTCTAAGCGGAATCAGAAAGGAGATCCACAGACTTCAGCGAATCGAAGTTGAAGATAATGAATCGGAACTTAACCGGCTTCTACAAGAAAACTTCGAGATTGAGAACAGAGTGAGAGCCAGACTTTCTAAGAGACTTCTCGAAAACTGCGAACCTCTTGATGCAGCGATAAAGATTATTGGAAAGATAGATCTCACAATCGCTCTCACTGAACTCAATCGGAAACTAGGCTTGGGGAAGCCGGATATAAGCTCAGGGGAGTATGAGTTTCAAGAACTTGTAAACCCAGAAATATCTAGAAACCTTAATCTGAGAGGCAAGGAATTCCAGCCCTTTTCCGCAAAGCTGGGAAGGAAAGTCGTGATCATTGGCGGAAATATGACCGGAAAATCCGTTCTTCTCAGGACAGTCGCGCTCCTTCAGACAATGTTCCAGCATGGCCTTTTTGTTCCAGCAAGAAACGCACTCATTCCTGTATATGATACGGTCATTTATTTCAGTGGAGACAAGCAGTCTTTTGTGGACGGCCTTTCTTCATTCGCAGGGGAAATCGAACATCTTAGAAAGGCAATAGAAATTGTCGATTCTGACACTAGTGGCTTGTTTCTTTTCGACGAAATAGGAAGAAGCACAAACCCGGTTGAAGGACCTGCCTTTCTCATGGCTTCTGCGGAGTACCTATGCCAAAGCGAAAAATGCAGATCAGTTTTCACGTCTCACTATGAAGAGGCGCTCGGCATTGAAGATGCCCAGATATTCATAATTAAAGGAGTGGATCAGGAGAAGGTAATCAAAGAAAAGGGAAGGGATGTCTCTTATTACGTGGATCACTCACTTGTAGAAATGGAAAGTAACGAGTCTTTCCCAAAAGAGGCAATAACAATCGCCCGTCTAATGGGACTTGACAGAGAGTTTATCCAGCTTATCAAAAGAAAGATGAAGGGAGGTTGTGAATGAAAGGGAAATTGAATCTTGACGAGAGAAAAGTTTCAGAGGCTAGGGATTACGCCGAAACAATTTCCGACGGCATCCATGATTTCGTTATTCAACACACAACGGTTAGCGTTGAGAGAGCAGTCTGCCGGCTGTTGGGAATAGATGGAGTCGACGATTACGGAATCCCGATGCCGAATATTGTCGTAGATCACCTCAAATCAGCGAATCTAATAAAAGAAGGTGCCGCATACGTTGTTGGCAATGCCCTGCTGGTAACCGGCCTTACACCCCAGAGGATTGCTGAGGAAATC
>WOZY01000161.1 GCA_011620045.1 Mesotoga sp. | reverse complement strand
AGTCTATCCAGATTTCATCAACCCAATCTTCAACGGTCTCCTTGATGAAAGAGGAGATCTTTTCCTCGAATCCAGAAATCCCCGGTAACTCACACAGCTTCTTCAATCTCTCAAGTTTCATAGGCTCTCGCCTCCCTTCAGCGAGATGAAGAAACCTGCAAGCAATCGTGCCGTGCCCGCAACATCGCTAATCTGAACGACTTCAACCGGAGTGTGCATAAACATTTGTGGAAGGGAGAGAAGCAGTGTAGGAACACCACTTCCGGCTATCTGGACGTTGTCTGCATCGGTTCCCGTTCGTCCCGGTCCGAACTCATATTGAACTTTGAATTCCTTATCCTTCGCGTAGTTATCAAGCAACTTGAAATATCCCTTGTGAATGTTTGGACCGCCAACAGATAAAGCAGGCCCTTTCCCGATCTCAATATCGCTCTCTTTATCATGATGAGTTACATCCATTGCAACTCCGAGATCTATTCCCAGCGATTCAGCGGCGCCCTTAGCCCCAACTGCTCCAACCTCTTCCCTTGTGGTAAACACGAAGTAGACTGTGGGAGTTGAGAGATATTTCGAAAGCTCTTTCGCAGTCTCTATGCTGATGGCTGCGCAGGCTCTGTTATCTAGAGCTTTTCCGGAGATTTTTCCGTTCATCTCAAACGCTGAAAAATCTACTACTGCAAGATCACCAATGTCGATCTTTGTGTAATCGGGGTTGATTGAAGCGTCGATGAAGAGCTCGTCGAATGAGGGTACCTCTCCTCTAGTCTCTTTCTTCTGGAGATGCGGAGCAAGCATCCCGATCACCCCGGATCTTTCCTTTCCGTCTTTGCTCTTTATTCTTACCCTTTGAGAGATAAGGACCTTCGGATCGATACCTCCAAGTTCTTCGAATCTAGCGAATCCTCTTTCATCGATTTTGGAAATCACTAGAGAGACTTCATCCACGTGAGTAAATATCCCTATTCTCTTTCCTGTTCCTTTCTTGACTGCAACGAGATTTCCAATTTCATCTGTGTAGATCTCATCAACGAAGGGACCTATTTCTTGTCTGATTACTGAATGTACTTCATCTTCATATCCCACAGGTCCAAAAGCATTGGAGAGATCCATTAACAAACGAGCTAAACTCAACTTGCCTCCCCCTTTACTTCAAACTTGACATCATCTGCCTCTTCAACTACAATTCTGCCGGTCCTAACGTGAGCAACCGCAGGACCATCGAAATGATCGTATTCCTGAGTTAAAAAATTGCCTATCTGAATTAGCGAAGGCTGTAAATCAATTGCCGCAATGATTCCCGTCTCGCCCTGGGAATAACCGGCTCTTAGAACACCTTTTGCACTTCCAAATATGACAACGCTTCCACCCGCAATAACTTCTGCGCCGGGATGAACATTTCCCACAACCACTACATCGTAGTTATGAACAACTATTTGTCCCGATCTTAGATTCCTTCTGATAATTTGGGCTCCCCGCACCTCAGTGATCTTTTCTCTAACAAGATCATATTTCTGACCGACTTTTACGTCCTTTTGCTCCATACTTCCAACAAGTATATCTTTTACATGTACTCCAAGGTCGCTCAGTAATGAGACAATCTTCACTATATCGTCCGGTTTGCTTGTATCCTGAGTGAGCATCAAGGAAATTTCATCGCCCTCCGAGAAAAAATCCTTTGCGTCGACAAACTTTTTCATGATATCCTGCCTCAGTTCATCGATGCTCCTGTACGAATCAATGAGAAGTATCAGCCCCTTCTTCGTCATTCTGAAGTCAATCGGCACTATGATCACCCCTTTCTTCAAGATTCTATCATGAAAAAACCCTCCCTAAAGCCCGTTGAACTTCAAAAATTGCTGTGTTGCGACCACGAAACAAGCATATCGACCTCTTGACCGTGAAGAGTTTATAGTGTAATATAAAATACGTGCTTCGGCCCTCATCGTCTAGTGGCCTAGGACACTGGCCTTTCACGCCGGCGACCGGGGTTCAAATCCCCGTGAGGGCGCCAGTGGTGGAAGCGTAGCTCAGAGGAAGAGCGTCTGCCTTACAAGCAGAAGGCCACAGGTTCGATCCCTGTCGCTTCCACCAGATTGATGGCGAGGTAGCTCAGCAGGTAGAGCAGCGGACTGAAAATCCGTGTGTCGACGGTTCGATTCCGTCCCTTGCCACCAGCTTTATTGAATTCTTTAATGTGCCCTTCGGGGCATTCTTTTTGATTGAACTAACTGTAAAGTAGCTGCTATAATGTGACTGTTGCAGGAGGTGAAAGATGGAGAAGCCCGAAAGACAACGTTACATTGTTGAAGCCTTGAAACGTTCAACCAGTCCCCTAAAGGGACAGGCTCTCTCTCTGGAAACCGGCGTCAGTAGACAGATGATAGTGAAGGACATAAAAGAACTGAGACAAAGAGAATTCAACATATCGTCGACCCCGAGAGGCTACGTTCTCAATGAAAGAAAGAGCTGCAAAATGGTAGTTTCCGTAAAACATTCAGAAGAGGATATTTATAGAGAGCTTTCAGAGATAATTAGAGCCGGCGGACGCGTCATCGATGTAAGCATAATTCATGCCGTATACGGAGAACTGAAAGGAAAACTGAACCTGTCAAACATGGACGATCTTAACAGGTTCATCGCAGCTTTGAAAGCATCTCATGCCGTACCACTTCTTAGCCTTTCAAAGGACGGTGTTCATCTTCATACAATAGAGGCAGACACTGAAGAAGCTCTTGGAAGAATAAGAGATACATTGAAAAGAAATGGCTTTTTGGTTACCTGAAGGAGGCTCTCATGAACATTGACGAAGTAATTCAAAAGTACGTAACTACTGCCAGAAGAACCAGGATGCTTATTTTGACTTCACTTGAGTGGATGCTCGTGGCCGGTGGAGTAATGATTACCTCACTCACACTTCCATCGATTATCGCTGATCTTGCGGACACTACTGGAAATCAAAACATGATGGCCAGCTCAGTATTTGCAGGAATGCTATTAGGCGCACTCTTTTCTGGTGCGATTTCCGATAGATTCGGAAGAAAATGGACCAACCTTTTTCTTCTGTTGATTGCCGGTCCTGCCACAGGAATTACAGGTGCTTCTCTTTCGATGAGAATGTTCTCCTTAGGAAGGTTCATTTCAGGTTTC
>WOZY01000071.1 GCA_011620045.1 Mesotoga sp. | reverse complement strand
GCCCTGATTGGATTCTGTTTTATGTTTGTTTTCGCCTTAATCGCTTTCTTTGCCGGCGAGCTTGTGATCACCATGTTTAACAGCGACCCAGAGATAATAAGCTATGGAGCGAGTTTCCTGAAGTATGGCGCTCTTGGCATTTCTGTTCTGGCCTATGGTTTCGGCCTTTCGGCTGTTTTTGGAGGATCTGGATACAATTTTCCCTTTGTCGTGGGAAGCGTTGTTTCTAGGTGGATGATTCAGGTCCCGATCTTGATTATTGCCGTAACGGTAATGAAAGCAAGTATAGTATGGGTCTGGCTTTCATATGTTTTTTCAGACGTCGCCGAAGCAGTCATAATGATTCTCTATTACCTGAGAGGAAAATGGGAGAAGAGAAGAGTCTATTAACTGGTTCTACACATCTCATTTAAGTCGGTGAAGAGAAAAGTTAGTTAAGCATTTCACTAACTTTCTTGAAGTGTTCTCTTTTTTCCCAAACAAACTTCGGGCGATCTGCTATAATTCTGATGAACGGGTGATTAAGATGTCTGAAGTCTTGTATAGGAAATATAGACCGAGAAATTTCAGTGAATTGATTGGACAGGATCAAGTGAAAGAGATCCTGGGAAAGGCAATAGAAAACAATACAGTATCCCACGCTTACATATTCTCAGGTTCGAGGGGTACAGGAAAGACCACGACTGCCCGCATTCTTGCCAAGATGCTTAACTGCCTCTCGGAGGAATCCGTCAAACCGTGCGGTGTCTGTGACTCTTGCAGGGCTATTGATTCCTCTTCCCATATGGATGTTGTTGAACTGGACGCGGCTTCTTACAGAGGAATAGACGAGATCAGGAAGATACGGGATGCCGTATCTTACAGACCGGTTATGGGCAGGTTCAAAGTCTACATTATAGATGAATTTCATATGCTGACCAGAGAAGCTTTCAATGCACTCTTAAAGACTCTTGAAGAACCTCCCGAAAGAGTTGTCTTCGTTCTTGCCACCACCAATCTTGAGAAGGTTCCAGAGACTGTACTTTCTCGGTGCCAGATCTTCAATTTCAAACCTCTTGACGAAAAGCATATTATGACTTACCTTGAAAAAATCGCCAAGGCAGAGGGGCTAGAATTCGATGATAGAGGGCTTCGATACATTTCGAAGGCGGCTCACGGAGGTATGAGAGACGCAGTGAATCTCATGGAGAGAGTTATCGCTTTTGCAGATGATGTGAGCGAAGCGTCTGTGAGAACTACTCTAGGCATTCTTCCTGAAGAGGTCGTGAAGGAGTTTATTTCTGCCTTTTCATCTGGAGATCCGTCACGAATATTGAAGATGTCGGAAGATATTCAGTCCGGAGGTTTCACTTACGAAGTCTTTCTTGAACAGGTAATAGACGCGGTCAAAGAGCAACTTGTATGTGAAGCCAGTAGTGGGAACTTCAAACTTCTCTCATCTCTCTGGGAGATAAATCGAGAACTAAGATATGCCGAAGACAAACGCGGTACTTTTGAAGTAATGACACTTTTGAAAAGCGGATTGGGAAAAGTGCGATCCGATCTCGTCCCTGCAGATGAAACATCTTCGGCAGACTCGATCGCTGTCGAAGCTGACTCAAACAAGTCCGAAGATTCTGAGATAGGCGATGGCAAAGAGCTTACAAGGATACTGGAGCACCTTCGAAGGAACGATTTCATTCTCTTGTGGACTCTGCTAAGCCTTGCAAAGGTAAGAAATACTAAAGACGGGAGCGACTTTGTCGTCGATACGGACAGCAATTACTCACACGTGCTTCTTGAAGAAAGGCTTGAATCACTAAATCGAATTTCAACGGATCTTGTTGGGAAGAGGTTTCTTCTAGCCGATGATTCGGTCCGAGAGGATCCTCTTGGAAGTCTCGATGAAGACTCTAGAGAGTATGTTGATGCAGTGATTGCCGGACTTGGTTTGAAGGATGATCTCGACAAAGGAAAGATAAAGATAGAGCTTGAGGAGGATTGATGATGGCAAAGAAATTCAGGGGCCTGGGTGGTAGAAACTACGGTGGTTCGAAAAAGGGTTCCAATATGGGTGAACTTCTGAAACAAGCCCAGAAGGCACAGGAAGAAATGGAAAATCTTGAAGACACTTTCAAGACAATTGAGGTTGCTGCTTCAGCCGGCGGCGGTGCAATAAATGTTGTTGCGACTTGCGATTATCGTATCAAATCGATCGAAGTCGAGCCGGAGATAAGGGAAGAGGATTTTGAGATCATTCAAGATTTGATAATCGCGGGGATAAATGAGGCATTGGCCGAGGTAACAAAGAGGAGAGACGAGGAAACAGCTCGAATCACAGGAGGACTCAATCTACCGGACAATATACTTTAGGAGGTGTAACAGATGCACAGATTAGCAATCAACGGTTTTGGGAGAATTGGTAGACTTGTTTTTAGAGAGATGGTGAAGCGCGGGGAATTTGAAATCGTTGCAATCAATGATCTGACAGATTCCGCAACTCTTGCTCATCTTCTCAAGTATGATTCAGTTCATGGAAGATTCAAAGGTTCAGTGGAGGCTAAAGAAGGAGCTATTGTAGTAAATGGCAAAGAAGTCAAAGTCTTCTCCGAAAAGAGCCCTGCGAATCTTCCCTGGAAAGATCTCGGTGTCGAACTGGTAATTGAGGCTACCGGAGTTTTCAGAAATAGAGAGAAAACCATGCCTCATATCGATGCGGGAGCGAAGAAGGTCTTGATCACTGCACCTGCAAAGGGTGAAGTGGATGCCACAATCGTTCTCGGAGTCAACGACGATGTACTTAAACCAGAAATGAAGATCGTATCAAATGCATCCTGTACGACCAACTCGATAGCTCCAATCATCAAGATTCTAAACGACAATTTCAAGATTCAGAAAGGTTACCTTACCACCGTTCACGCGTATACAAACGACCAGAGAATTCTGGATCTTCCGCACAGCGATTTGAGGAGGGCCAGAGCCGCTGCCGCCAATACGATCCCCACTTCGACTGGAGCTGCAAAGGCGGTAGGCTTGGTTATCCCAGAGCTCAAGGGTAAGTTGGATGGAATCGCCATGAGAGTTCCTGTGACGGACGGTTCAATAACAGATCTTACGGTGGTCCTGGAGAAGGAAACCACCGTCCAGGAAGTAAATGCCCTTGTAAAG
>WOZY01000128.1 GCA_011620045.1 Mesotoga sp. | reverse complement strand
AAGAAAATGAAAGTCAGAAAGTTGCCACCACTATGCTTTCAGAAGTGCAATTCATGAGCTTTATAAACATTCTTAGGTGAAGCCATTCCTATTGAGGAGAGTATCTTGTTGCAAAGACTCAACTTTGACAGCAATGAATCTGAAAAGAGCCAAGCAAGAGGAAAAATGAAAAGAAAAACAGACGTACCACCACAGTGGTCTATTATTCAATCTCTTTGAGTAGATCCGGTGGTCTTATTTTGAGTGCTTTGAAAGCGTCGTAAGCATTGCCCATCATTTCAGTCCTTGCAAGAAAGCGTTTGCCTTCTACCGTTAGCTCGACTGCCCTTATCTCTTTCAAGTCTTCAAGTATTTCTGCATAAGAGAAAGTACTTCCAATCTCTTTCAGCTTTCTGCATAAGGCAGTCTCCATTACAAGTGCAAGGAAACAGATCATTATGTGTCCCTTCACCCTCGTGTCTGTGTAATGGTATATGGGACGAAGATCGAGTCCGCTCTTCAGTTCCCTGAAGGCCCTCTCTACTTTCCACAGTAATTTGTATGATTGAGCAACCTCTTTGTTGGTAAGTTTTGTGTTCGTTTGTGGTCTGCTATATTCAATGTGCAAAGTATCTTCTCTGTTTTCTCTCAGGAGTTTAGGGTCTCAGATATGAGCGGAATATCCCAGATGGTAATTATCTGCAGGGGAGTCTCGCTTCTTCTGCCGTTTTCCGTTACAAGTATCGCCTCAAGCCTCTTGCCTAGGGCACTGAACTCGCTGAATGAAGCTGCGATTTCGAAGAGGGTCGCTTTTCTGCTAACAAATTCGACTGCCTCATCTTCTTCAGCATAGTCCATCACGTCTCGAATCGGCATTTCTTTCATGTGCGCCCTCTCTTCTTCGCCAACAAAGGCCATCCACCTGGCGATCGCATTCGTAGTGAGAATCCCTCTGAATTGCCTTCCCTCATAGACGGGAATCTGTGAGAACGACTTCTCTCCTATGATCTTCAGGGCTTTGTCTACCGTATCGTTGAGGTCGATTGTCACGACTTTTTCTGATTTGGATATCGTAGACACCCTGGGTGGAGCGTTCAACATCTCGACAACGTGTTCTATGTTTTCGACGACTTCTTTATGTGGCTCTGCGATGGGTTTGCCATCGCTTGTTAGCGTGTGGACAATTGCGTTTCGAAGCTCGGCGTACTCGAGTAGTATGTCGAGGTAATTACACAGAGTTTTGTCGCTTTTTGATGCATCTCTTAAGGATCTTGCGAAGCCGTCAACCCGGTAATCTTCGTTTATCTTCCTCAGATATCCCTCTATCGATCTGAAGGCCTGCATAAATCTCTCTGAATTATCCATATCGACCTCCTGAATGGAACTTAGCTTACAATGCAGAGAATCAGTGATGGTACCAAAACCAGGTAAGAATTGGAGAGACGACTCTCTGCTTAAACAGAGTATATCAAAACAAGGCGGGCAGTAGGAGAACTGCAGATCTACAATCGTAGTCGGGAAATCGGAATATTATTGGTAACTGCCGAATTTCCCGAACGCGCAGACCTGTTTCTTGAGGAGTGTTATAAGGCTGTTTATTCATTCCGATACTTACCAGAACTTTGTGGAACGAATGCAATTCATACGTTTTAAAGAGCAGCCGGGGGATGGCTTCTCTTTTAGGAGAAAACTGAATCAACTGCGATATTATTGCCGTGCGAGTCACAGAAAAAGAACACTATACGGGTTTACTAGTGCTGTATCCTGAGTGGAGAACCAAAGAGTTGCTCTCATCAGTCGTGGTATTGGAGATTCCATTTCAAAGTAGAACCGGTCTGAGCGATTCAGTCCTCATCTGCTACCTTAGACTGTCCAAAACTTTCTTTAGCTTCTTGTACGTCTTACCTTTCAGGGGATAAGGGAGTGTGAGCAACCAGTCGTTTATAAGCGCAATTGCCATTGTGTACGCTCTTCCTTCCTGAATCAGTTCGGCTATTTCCTCGTCTTTCAGTAGGTTGCTCTCGAGGATCATATCGGCTCTCTTATAGAGATAAGGTTTTGCGGAGTCCAAAATCAGCTCTCGAACCTGTCTTTTGACTATTTCTCTTTCCTTTTCCCGCACAATTCATCATCACCGTTCAAATCGTATTAAAAGAATGATCATTTATCTTCATCATCTTCCATGAGAGGCGATGCAAAACAGTGCCTGCTGAAAAGAAAATTCGGTGACTCTAGTTCGAAATTACACCAGTATTCTGCAGCGAGCTCATTTTCGGAACAAGAACCGTGGGACATTGAACACCTGCGTGCGGCTTTGAAAGTCATAATGGTTCGACAAATAAGAATTACATCATTCAGATGATTTTCCTTTTTCAACAATATATATTTCTTCATCAGGTGGAGGCAATTACCATTAGATTAGCTCCTGATCCTTTTCACAGGCCCCTTGGATCGACTTGGAAAGAAATTCAGAATTGAGCCTTTCTTTATTGAGATTCAGTCTAAAGTATGACTTCACAGTGATGGCGTAGAAGGGAAGCCGATTAACTGACTCTGGTTCCAATTCATCAAAGCTATTATCTATCTTCAGAACCTGTTATTTAATAAGGCCGCCCGTCAATACTGCCCAACAGCATTAAAGAAACGGAAGAGAATTTCCTCAACTCGACTGATTTGGGGAAATTCATTTCTGGGGAAACCTAGCGATTGACAATGCAGACCGGGCGATTGTCTGGATTCTCTTCAGTTGTTGTTGGTCAGTCGACAAAGGTAACAACCCATAAGCAATTGCTTATCTTAATTTCGTGATCTGAATTGCTTTGTATGTGATCCTTTTACTCAAACCTTTTTCAGACTGGCATACTGTTGCTCGTAGAGAAAGTGATCTTGATTAGAATTCTGCCCGCATAGTAATAAGCGGATCGATTATTCGAATTAGAATGCATCAATAGTTACTTGGTGCGTTTGATTGTAAACAAGGCTGAAAACTGATCGGACTAGATTGCGGTAGTTGTGATGAAGACAAACCACAGATTTGCACGAGCGGGCGTTTTTCAGTAAATAGTTAGGGTCACAGGAGGAGATCAAAGTGAACAGAAAGAGTGGAGTGATTCTTGGGATAGCTCTCATTATCTTTCTCGTAATATCCATAATTGGAGCTGCGTTGATGACT
>WOZY01000233.1 GCA_011620045.1 Mesotoga sp. | reverse complement strand
CAGCTTTCAGACTCTTCTATCTGAAATGAGTACGATTGTCTGTAACGATGCCAGGGTACCTGCAGTACCGGAGATACCTTCATTCACGATAATAACAACTCCTAACGAGGTACAGAGAAAAGCACTTGAACTTGTCGGATTGAAACAACTCAGCAAACGTAGACAGAAATAACCACTTCATTTCTCTGAAATCCTTTCAGATAGCTATTTCTCGCTTGTTCAGTTCGGGAAGTTCAGTTTAAAGTGAGGTCCTAATAGTGGTGAGCTAGCGAATTCCCCAGAAAATCTGAGGACGCAGAAAGGTGGTTGCAAATTCGATAAAACCCGAGATTCTGAATCAAGTTCAGATGACGGATTGGTGTGTTCTTCAGAATTACCAGGCACTGTCATCTGTGGTGCTTTTGCACGGGATACATTACCTGACTTCTTTCTCTTCTTTTCGGCCTCCTGGCACGTAAGAGTCAGCATCACTTCCTTGACCAGTGAGCCTCACTTCGGCAATGCTTTTCGCCGCATTACTACAGCACTTGACTTCGAAGGACGGCGGACCGTTGACGGACAACGTATTCTTGGTCTTCCCAGCGGTGAGCGTGTTTCATCAAGCGTTAAGCGAGTCTTTGAAGCGACCAGCGTTTTCTTCCAAGCGGATTCTTAAGTGTCCAGCGAATCCCTGCCAGAGGAGCGGAATTTGCATTACAAACCAAGACTACTGCATAAAGCCCTTCCTACCTATTCCGCAATAGCCGGACCTGGAAGATACTCGGGAATCATTTGCTTTACCGTCCTAAACTCTCCATTCTCAACCTGGATAATCGACACTGATTTATCGGGAATCTTGCTTCCATCGTTATAGCTTATTATTCCTGAGACGCCTTCAAAATAAGATATTTGCGCTAGACCTTCCGGGATTTTCGCCGGAGAACCGCTTCCGGCGAGTTCGATTGCCTTTGCAACCAATCCAAGAGCATCATAACCCAGCGCTGCGAAGGCATTTCCCGGGACGATTCCGAACATTGATTCGTAATCGGACAGGAATTTCCGGACAGTTTCGTCTGGATCTTCGAGTGAAACGTGAGTTGCAAAGGCGACACCTTCGGCCGCCTCTCCACCGATTTCTACAAGGAGCGGCGTATCGAAGCCATCCTCGCCGAAAATCGGAATTGTAACTCCACTCTCCCGAAGCTGCCGGGCGACCAGCCCACAATTGTCCGGGACCGGGCCGACGTAAACGAAGTCGACCTCGCCCCTGTCCTGATATTCCTTCAGACATATGGCCATTGAGGAGAAATCCTTCATGCTTAACTCGAAGTAGTCTTCAAGAACTGTCTCGCCTCCATAATGGTCAAGTGCATCCATGAAATACTCTGTTACAGCGATGCTGAAATCCACCGCCGTATCGATCCAGACGGCGCCTCTTTTCAGTCCAAGCTCTCTCACAACATATGCTGCAATCTCCGAAGCAGGCCAGCCAGGCTCCGACACGTTCCGGAATCCTGGGATGTGTAGCTCCGGGCGTGACGAACGGGACTCCGTATTCTCCGGCAACAGTAGCCGCGATATTTACCCAGTGCGTATCGCAATAGCCTATCAAAACAGATACCTTCTCATCCTCTATGAGCCTCTAACAACGGCTCTTCTCGTTTCTTCCTCATCGGCCATGGTGTCGACAATTTCGAGGCAAATCTCGCGCCCCAGAATATCCCCGGCTCCGTTGATCTGCGATGCAGCCAGTTCAACTCCATTTGCGCAGGGAGTATCTATCGAGGCCCAGTGGCCGGTAAGGTTCATCACTACGCCTATATTTATAGGTTCTTGTGCCAAGGCAGATGTTAACAGAATAACAACGAATGATGAAACGGCTATTATCAGATGTCTTTTCATGAATTCAATCTCTCCTTTGCAGCTATTCTACAGTACCTGGCAAGTATTATTGAAAAGAAGAATATGACTATTTCTTTTAGGGGCTCGCTTCGATGGGCCCTTCTGAAGACTATCAATCTGAACTTGTTTCAGCATCTCAATCCTTCGATAAGAGAGGGCGCGAGAAAGAA
Source organism: Mesotoga sp. (assembly GCA_011620045.1). Taxonomy (GTDB): domain Bacteria; phylum Thermotogota; class Thermotogae; order Petrotogales; family Kosmotogaceae; genus Mesotoga. The sequence continues at coordinate 1,101 of WOZY01000233.1, read as the reverse complement.
CATTGTCGAGAGTTCGCTGCGCTCACCGAGAGAACGAGAAATAGAGAAGACAGTCACCTTCGGTGGCAAGTCTCTGTGCCTAGCAGAGGTAAGTCAAACTTCGTGCAGCAAGTTCCGCTTGCGGGCAGAAAAACCACTGATCGCAGAACGCTCTGAAGACGCTACATACGCTTAGGTCTGAAGACTCGACGATCGCTGCTACTCGTTTAACCGAAAAAGTCCTTAAGCGAAACTGTATGCTCCTGAACAAAGGAACTAACTAAGCGATCTAATTTAGAACGATACTAAATACGAGGGAGAGAATGCTTTGAAGATACCGGTTCTGATTCTTATTGGAATTATCGCAGTGGTTATTATTGTGTTCGGAGTCACAAATGGCATGAATGATGCGTTAGTAGACGAGGTGATTGTGAGGGAGTACCAGGGCGTCAAGCTGGACGACCTGAGCGCCTTCAGGGAGAACTCGATAAAGGGTGTGCAATACGTGAATATCGAAGAATATGCCTTGAAGATAGGCGGCCTTGCAAAAAAACCTTATTTCATGAACTACACTGAACTGCAGGAGCTTCAGCATGTCGAAAAGCTCGTAACGCTGCGCTGTGTAGAGGGATGGACGGCGAAGATGCTCTGGGAAGGGATTCCGCTAATGGATTTGATCGAGAAAGCCGACCCGGATGACAGAGTGACAAATGTGATATTCAAGTCTACAGACGGCTACACAACCAGTCTGACCTTAGACTACATTAGAGAAAGGAATATCATACTGGCCGACAAACTGAACGGTATCGAGCTGCCACCAGCCCAGGGTTTTCCCTTCATTGTGGTTGCCGAAGACAAATGGGGCTACAAGTGGGCGCGCTGGGTTGAAGAGATCGAACTGTCCGACGACGACAAGTACAGAGGTTACTGGGAAGAATTTGGATACAGCAAGGACGGAAGTCTCGACAAACCGATGTTCGAGAGGTAAACCGGTAGTTGGCTTTGGCAGCGATCTGCTGCGTTGTATGCTGACTGGATACAGTCTAAGACCCTTGATTTAATGATGGCACGTACCCGCGCGCTCAGTCTTAGCTCTGTGAAGACAGATGTATCCTTTTAGAC
>WOZY01000247.1 GCA_011620045.1 Mesotoga sp. | reverse complement strand
TTCGAAGGACGGGTCCATGATCCGGGACGAAGGACCAAGGACGGCTCTTCAAGCGACCAGCGGATCTCATGACGCGGCAAAATCGGAAGTGATATGCGTCAGCAGACATGTATTATTCCTGCTCTTGGCATACTCCTACCTGCTACCACGTATCAATCAGCCTTGCGTCCGCAGATGTTCTCGGCGGATTACTACTCATCCCTGACTCCATCAAAAACCTTCTGCATTTTTTTCAGCCATTCCTTGCCACCCTTCAGCTTGAACCAGTCTTCCCTGAACTCTTCTGCAAGAATCAGCGAGTCGACCCTTTTCTGACTTCTGAGATCGCCGTTTTCTGCCCTTTCGAACTCCTCCTCATCGAATTCTTCTTCCTCTAGCAGATATTGGATGAAGTCGGGGCACTGGCGAAGAATGTTTAGAATAATGTGTTCCGCTCTGTCGAGCTCCTCACTGAGATAATTCTTTAGCGCCATAACTACTTGAGCCTTCAGGTTGTCGCCTTCGTTAACAAATTCAAGCATTCTAGCCAATTTCTCGTAGTCCTTGAGTCTCCAGCACACAATCAATTTGCTTGCTAGGAGGGAGCCATAGTCATCTGGGCTGACAAGGGGGAAGACTTCATCTATGATCCTAAGTGCTTTGCTATATGCCTTCTGATCGATCAAGCTATCCACATAATGTTCGATGATTCGTAAGAGCTCGGTGTTGGATGGACTCTCTTCGTTCTCTATAAGTGATGCCCGTTCATCTTCGTCAATGATATCGTGAAGCACATTCAGAGCGAGTTCGCCCGTAGCATGCAGGGCCTTCGTCATTTCGTCACTTTCTCTTGCGGAGAAGAAGAGAAGCGTATTCATAAACTCGAAGTTGAACCGGTACTTCTTGCAGTAACCTACCATGGCGTCAAATGCATCATCGATATCGTTCTGCCTTATCGCTGAGTTTATTAGCGTATACATCGGTACTCGTGAATACTCAACACAGCCGGTCTTCTCGTACGAAATGAAATGGGGCTCCTTAATCCAGTTCAACTTTGAGATTACACCATCAATCCCCGTTCTTTGAGAATACTCATCCGCCATTTCTTCATATATCACATCAAGATCACCGAATGAATCCCGAAGCAGAGATAGGATCAAAGGCGGATCAGGTTCCTCGTGTGTTATCTCAGAAAAGATCTTGCTGAAGAGCTCCTCGTCTTCAAAGTCGTACTTCATGCATAACAAGAGTCCCGATCGTACAACTGCGATCGTTGGCTCCAGCGTCTTTAGATATGTAACATACTCTTCCACACAATCTGTGGGCTCATCCTTGTCCAGGAGCGCGCTCGCAATAGCCATGTTGGAGAATAAGGAAGCCTTCTTTTCTATCATTTTCAGAATATTCTTCAATCTATCGAAAAGCTTACCGAAATCATTGCACACGACAACCTCGTAAAGAAAACCGTCTCTCGACTCGCAGGTGGAGGCATTCAACATAATACCGAGTTCGAAATCACTCATCGAAGCGAACATCCTGTTGATAATCAGTTTTGCCCTTGCCTTCTCTTCCGTCTTTCCTCCTGCAGCCATGCTCACCGGCGCCAACAAGATATCCCCAAATGTCAGGTGAGAAAGGCTCTTGATGAACTCGGTAACTTGTTCAACCTCCAGTTTTCGATTCCTTATCATAGCTAAAATAGGAAACTGCGAGCTCAAGTTACTTTCAACCCACGGTAGTCGAAGGCCTATTGTCGAACCCACAGTATCGGGCATTGAGTATGATGCCAGCACAGAAGGCACAATCCTTCTCAGGTCTTCTCCTAAAGAGCCCTCGAACTGCTCCTTGTCTATACTTTCGCAAATGAAAGTCGCCAGTTCATTCCCCCAAAGGTACAGAGGGATATAATACTTACCATCTGTGAAATGCCAGAATAGCGAGATATTCTCTCTTAGAATTCTATCAGTAGATTGCTCGCGATCTACCCGTGTGAATAGGGAAAAGAATTTCTTTTTCAATTTCTTTGCTGATTGAAAAAACTCTTCCGAACCGGGTAAGGTTTCCTCTGCCTCATTCAGAGTGCGAAGAAGATCTTCGAGAAGAATCCTGGCAATCTCCTCTTTGCTAGCATATGAAGTATTCTCGTCTGATAACATAAGACCTGCAAGATAACCCCTGAAGAATCCGTTGCCCATTATCTCCTCCAGGGACATATCCAGAGAGAATCCACCCTTAAGACCTTTCGCAAGCTCGATTGCTGTGTTTCTGTCAAAAAGAACTTCCAGCTCTTCAAGAGCACAGTATTCAATATGACAATTCCTGCTCATCTCCAGCGCCTCTGCAAGGAGAGTTACTTTTACTGTCTCTCTATCCATAATTCACCTCTCTAGCGCGTTTAATAGATCACAATAAATTAATACACTGTAAGATTTCTAGCGTTATGCAAAGAGATTAAGAGATGTGAAATCAACCCAACCGCTAAATTAATAGATCAACGACACCTGTGATAAATCATTCCACGCTGTCTAACAGAGTCTATCCAAACATGATTTTTGGGACTGATTTTTGGGACAGACTCCAATATTAACGGAGAGTTAACATTTAACCGAGATGAGCACTAGATAGCTATAGTCTGGGAGTAATTCAGAGGTAAGCTACTGCCGATGGAACTCAATATTGGCCAATCTTCCTCGTTAGTCAAGATGAGATGGCACGGTCGGTTACCCACTTCAATATTGAGCAACAATCTTCACGCCAGAAATGTTCTTTGTTACCAAGCAATAGAAGGAAGTTGACGAATGCGTAAGTAGAGTTGTTATAACACATTTCAAAACAATGCCATCGCAAGACCCTGAATCACGTGTTGAACTATCGTTGGACGTAGCTTTGTGGTTCAAGGTGAGAAAAGCAGAAGCTAAGAGAGATGCTGAATCATGTTAAGCGTGAAGGAGAATGATGCTTTAAGTTTCCCAAGGTCGTGTCATCTCTGATCAGGGATCTTTTCTTGCCTCGGCTTTTCAGAGTGAGGAGATTTTCGGATCTTGTCGCTCAAAGAAGCTATATGATTCTTACAAATTGCAACTCGTGATTTTATCTCTCGTTCCCTCGTGAATGAAGAGCACTCTCGAAACTGTCTTTTCTCCTTATAGTGGTTATTGCTTTCGCCATAGTCAAC
>WOZY01000023.1 GCA_011620045.1 Mesotoga sp. | reverse complement strand
GCGATTAAAGCTTCATCTGGAATCATGGAGGAAAGAAAAAAGACGCTCTAAAAGCGTCTTCTTAAATTATTATACCACGAATAATCGTTAAAGTCAACCTCTCTTGCTGTTGCCGGCAGGTTAAGGAATCTCGCCCGGGAATCTGCAATCCCTTTGGCTTTGTCGATCTGAATCTATTATTCACATATAGACAACAGTAGTCGCTTAAATGAATAATCATTTATCGGATGACTCCAGAAACTCATCCAGCCGGTCCAATCCTTCAGCGAAACTCTTTCGGCCGAATCCCATTCTGAAGAAGCCGCCTTCGAAATCGTACATCGACCCGGGAAGAAGCAGAATTCCCGAGCTTTCCAGGACCGCCGAGCAGAAGTCTTCGACATCCCCTCCAACGAACTGTACAAAAGCTATGGGTCCTGCTTTTGGTCTCGAAACTCTGAATACCGACGAGTGCTTCTCGAAGAAGGGGGCAGCTCGATCCCAGTTCTCAACAACTATCGCTCTGTTCCTTTTCAGGATCTTATCTCCTACACACAGCGCCTTCCAGGCAAGATACTCCGAGGGAGCGCTGTTGCAGATCGTAGTGTAGTGTTTGAATCTAGTCATTGATTCCAGGACACTTTTATTGTGAGATACAACCCATCCGATTCTCAAGCCGGCCAATCCATAAGATTTCGACATCACACCCAGTGCAAGAGAGTTGTCGGAAACATCTGCAAAGGACTTCTGCTTTTCCGTAGATTGATCAAGCTCAAGCCCTCTGTAGACCTCATCGGAAAAAACGAAAATCCCCCTTTCTTCGGTAAAGGAAGCGATCTTCATCAGGTCTCTGTTAGAAACAAGGTACCCGGTCGGGTTATTAGGATTGTTTATCACAACCAATTTAGTCTCTGGGCGAACAAGATCCTTCAGTTCATCCACATCAAAGCTCCATTCTTCCCCATTTCTTCTCAGTTCCCAGCGGGTCACTTCACATCCGATTGCGTTGGCAACTTCGTACAGTGACTGATAAACTGGAAACTGGCAGATCACATGGTCGCCTTTCTGAAGAAAAACATTCATGAAGTTGAAGATCGCCTCTTCCGCGCCTGAGTGAACCAGAACCTCTTCCATTTTGACGCTCGAGTAAAGCCTGGCAATTTGCACCCTCAAATCGCGATTGCCGGGAACTTCGGTGTAGCCAAGCCACGTATCCATGAACTTCGAGGGTGGTTCGCCGTCCATTTCCAGCAACTCGCCGATCGTCATGGCTTCACAGTCCGACTGAGCAAGAAGGTGGGGTGCGTCGAACTCGTGCTTTTCAAAGTAAACTTCCAGTTTGAAATCATTTAGCTTCATTTTCTTCCTCCGGCTGTCAGTGATAATCGATCTTACCAGACTACTTACAAACTGGAACCTATGAAAGGATGCAAAAGACGAATCGACTGGCTTGCAAGACATGTCTTACGCTATTGAGAATTGGTCTCACACGGAAATTCGATCATGAATCTATTGACGCCCTCTTCATGTTCGTAATCGAGTCTAAGATTGTGCGCACGCAAAATCGACAAGACCACTCTCAGACCGAGACCATATCCCTGACCTTGCACTTCCTTCACAGATTCATCAAGACTCATGAAATCGACGGCTTTCCCCTTGTTAGAAACAGATAACAGAGAGAATTCCTCTTCACGGGTCAGTCTAATCTCCACAGAGTCGTCCGTAGAATACTTGCAGGCATTGTCAAGAAGATTCATAACAACGTGCTCGATCATGTATCCGGAGGCACTGATCATTATCTCGGGGAGGATCTGTATTTCAATCTCTTTGTCAGGATGAAGGATCATGATCTTCTCAGTAGTCTCCAAGACAAGTCGGGAGAGATCTATCTCTCTCTTCTCGATTGGTACCGAGGTCTCTGAGCGCGACAGAAGCAGATACTCTTCAGAGAGTCTTATGAGCTTTTCCACCTCCTCAAGGGTTTCTCTCAAGGCTTCGCGCATACTCTCTTCCGAGGAACTGCCGGTCAAAGAGAGCTGTAGATTCGTCTTCATTACTGCGAGGGGCGTTCTCAATTCGTGAGCGATTCTTGAAGAGAACTGCTTCGCATCGTTAATCAACTGCTCGATTCTACTCAGCGCCTTATTGATTTCACTTTCCAGCTTTGAAACTTCGTCTCCACTCTTTCTGAGCACAATTCTGGCATCCTTCAGTCCCGTTCTGCTGATTAGCTCCATTTGGTTGCCGGCCTCTTCAAAAGGTCTTATCAGTTTTCTCGTGAATATTGTTCCAATAAGGCTTACGGCTAAAAGGATCGATAACGAAGAAAAAACCACTACTGCCAGAACAAACTTCAGATACTCCTCAGACTTTTCGAGATTGTAGAAAGTCACGAATCTCTCTTCTGCTCCTTCGATCAGCTCGACAGTCGCTCTATATCGATGGTCTCCTTTTGTGCCGATTCCTGCAACTTCCTTGAACAGTTCCGGTTCAGCCCGAAAACTCGCTACTGGTTCATCTTCTATGTATATGGCGAATCCAAAGTCTTCATTTCCCGCAAGGCTCAGAAGCCTGTTTTCTTGACCTGCGAATTTGTACGTGTTGACTATATCGTTATGAAATGATAGGAGGAGATTATCTATCCTGCGGAATTCCAGATTCCTCAGGACAAAGAAGACCGTCAGGCCCAGTGAAATCACTACGGTGCCGTAAGTTACAAGGTAAAGAAGTGAGATCTTTCCCCTAACCGTCATCTGCCAAGCTCCTGAATCTGTACCCCTTTCCCGGAACCGTTTCGATCACGTCATACATCCCAGCCGACTCAAGTTTCCGTCTTATGTAGTTAATATAGACATCAACAATATTGCTGCGCGGTTCAAAGCCTGTTTCCCAGATCTTGTCGGTTATCTCCTCTCTGGAGAAGACAGTTCCCGGGTTGCGGAAGAGCAAGGCGAGGATTGAAACCTCTCTTGAGGTTAGGTCCAATCTTCCCCCGGAGCAGGCGAAGATTTCCTTTCTCGAATCGTAACGAAGAGGACCGTACTGGACTATCGACTCTATCTTCAGCTGATTCCGTCTTACAAGAGCCCTTACTCTTGCTTCCAGCTCACGCAGATCGAATGGTTTGGGAACGTAATCATCTGCTCCGATCTCAAGTCCTTCGATCCTGTTGTCAAC
>WOZY01000183.1 GCA_011620045.1 Mesotoga sp. | reverse complement strand
ACAGCGATCATGCAGACTCTTCTGATGCTACTGTTGCGAGTTCTTTCGAGGATATGGCACGAGAGATTCTTGCTATGGATTCCTTTGATGATCTCTTCAATCTTGACGGTTTCTTCGATGAGGATCCCCCGGAAGAAATCATACCCTCTCCCCCAATTTCTCCCACTCCTGTAAGCACTTATCTTCTTAGCGAGGTGGCAACTCCTAATGTGACGGTCGACGCAACTTCTCTGGATACAGAGACTCTCGAGAGTACACCACTATGGAAGTACGAGGAATACACCAGTGGGCTTCTTCCGGGGAGAATCACTTTCGAGTTCCAGTCTGGTGATCCCGTAATTGGCATCCCAGATGTTGTCAAGTTCTATAAAGAAGGGGTCGTAGTAGATACGCTTGCAGGCAAGACGATAATGACACCCGTCATTGTCAACGATGTGCCCTACCAAGGACAGAAGACCACAATATTCAGGTTTCTTACCGATGATTACTCTACACCTCTGGGAGCCTACTACATAACCGTAATCGACACCAAGGTTTACTCATTGACAGTGGCAATAGATCCCAAGAGAACAAATAACGTCGTAGATCTTGATTGTGACGGAGTTGCCGAGCTCATGGTTGTTGACGATCACATGGTGAAGGCTCATGAGGCGACAGAATTATCCGTCTTCAAACGCTTCTTCAGATGGACGGAGAACGGTTGGCAGGTGGACAGTCCTGGTGATTATGCTGAGGTATACTCTATCTTGGCTTCCGGCGATTTGGAGAGAATCGAAGTATCCAGCCCGAGAACCCCTCACGTATGGTCTTATGCTTACCATTCATATATGGCCGGTCAGGATCTTGAGGAAATCAAGGCCCAAGTGGCTGAGCTTGTCGAAGATTTCTCGCTGCACTGGCTCATAGACGCTACTGAGATGGTAAGACTCCTTGATCAGAACATCAACCAGTACGACGGCTTCGTAATGAAGAGGCCTACCCCGGATTCATCACCTACAATGTAACACGAAATAAAGAATATTATTCTCGCTCTTGAGAATTAAGTTCGAAGGAACTATAATCTGTTTATATGATTATATGAAATTCTTGGGAGCGTGAAAAGATGAAAAGACTACCCTTGCTTTTGCTGATGGTTCTGATTGCCACTTTTGCTGGCGCCAAATTCAGTGTTGCCATTCTAATCACAGGTGAAATCGGCGGAAACGCGATCTATGAGCTCGTTCAAAAAGGTGCCCTCGAAATTGAGTCTGATGAGATCGAGATCAAGATAGTCGAAGGCGGGTACAACCAGTCAAAATGGGAATCTATTCTGACTGGTCTCGCTGCTCTGGATAAGTATGATCTTCTTATGACTTTTACAGAGGGAATGCCGGCAAGTGTAAGACGCGTTGCCAGTATGTTCCCGAACCAGAAGTTTGCGCTCCTGGACGGAATGATTGAGGACTCACTTCCCAATACTTATTCAGTGGCGTTCAGAGACGACGAAATGACCTTTCTAGCCGGGATCTTTGCCGGCCTTGTCACCTGTAGCCGAATGCCCGGAGCGAACTCTGAGAAGGTGGTTGGGCTCATCGCCGGGGATACCTACCCTGCAATGACCAATATAATGAGACCTTCGTTTGAGAAGGGAGTGGCGACTGTCGATCCCTCGATTCATGTTCTTTTCGGCATTGTTGGAAGCTGGTCCGATCCTTCAAGAGGAAGCGAGCTGGCTGCAAAACAATTTGACGCAGGTGCGGACGTAATCCTTTCAATTGCCGGAGGAAGTGGTGTCGGAGTGATCGAGGAGGCATCAGTCAGAGGTAAGTATGTGATTACGGTCGACTCGAATCTTATACCGATGAATCCCTCTGTTATACTTGCGAGCTTTCTGAAGCATATAGATCTGCTTGTGAAAGAGACAATATCTCAGGCAAGCGAAGGAAAGCTGTCGTTTGGCAGTTCAAAGAGAGTCGGCATTGCAGAAGGAATGATAGATTATACACACGATGATCCCAACTTCCTGTCTAATGTTCCTGAAGAGATCCGAAGCGAGCTCGCTAGCTGGTTTGAGAGACTAAAGGAGAAGGGAGTTCCCGCTGAAAATGAGTAGCCTTCTGCAGTCGTACAACGAAGCACTTCATCTGCTAACCAAGACCGAAGAAAAGATTGTGGGCTTTGTCATAAACCATCCGGAGCAAGCTCTGGAGTTCTCAATTCATGATCTCGCAGCACGACTTGAGGTATCTCCGTCGATGATCGTTAAGGCTGCAAAGAAGCTCGGGCTCACCGGCTACTCGCAACTGAAGCTGGCCATCGCAAGTGAGCTTAACATACTCGTCCAGAGGGAAAAGTCATCTGTATTGATCGAAGACCTAGAGGCATATGATGAGCTCGTTTCAACGACAATCAATGAGGCCTATAGTCGACTTAGCGAGGGATTAATAGAGGAGGCAGCAAGAGTTCTTTCTTCGTCTCAGATCGTTGACATCTACGCCTTTGGCTTTGACGCTATCGCCGGGCACGACCTTTATCTAAAGATGCTTCAAAGTGGGAAAAGAGTGCAGCTAATAGAGAATGGATATGAGCAGATGATTTCTGCCTACAGTTTGGAAAGTGATTCAACAGTAGTCGCCATTTCTAGTACAGGAAGTTCCGTTGATCTTATGGATGCCTTGAGCTTTTCAAAGAAGGCTGGGGCCTCTGTGGTTACAATAACTCCGGCCGGATCGAAGCTAAGCAATTATTCGACCATCAACTTGGAAAGCTATTACTCAAAACTCGTCTTTCCAGAAGGTGGCCTCGTCACTCGAATCGTCCAGCTAATGATTGTAGACGTGCTCTATCTGAAGTTTCTTCAGATCTCCGGGACTAGGTTCGAGGAAAGATATTCAAAATTCCGAGAGGTTCTCGACTTCAAGAGAAGAGGAACAAAAAAAGAGAGGGACTGAGTCCCTCTCTTCCGCTATTTGCTTCATTCTCCAGAGTTGCTCACCAAGCCCCTCCAGATTATCTCTCTTATACTTTCTAGCCCCTTCGGGTCTTCTGTTATGCTGAAACCATTCAATATGAGGTCGGCTGCGCTGTCGGGATCCACGTCTTTCGAAATCTCCTGAGCGGTCTTTGCTTCGTCTATGGCTGAGGCTGCCATCCAGTATGGGTCGATTTTGCCGTAGT
>WOZY01000147.1 GCA_011620045.1 Mesotoga sp. | reverse complement strand
GCCTCTCAGTGGTCAGATATGCACTTGCATTGACAGAGGTATCAGATTCCAGGGCAAACATCGACAGAGACCTCGTTGTCATTGGCGGACTCTTTCACGACATTGGAAAGGTAAAAACCTATACCATTGAAGCTTTCGAGTTTGATTACTCCGATGACGGTTACCTGGAGGAACATATCTCCATTGGAGCAAGACTGATTGATTTGGAGATTTCCAGTATTGAAGGCTTTCCAGAAGAAACCAGGAGGAAGTTGATTCACATAGTGCTCAGTCATCATGGAGAAGTACAGTTCGGTTCACCTGTAACGCCGAAGACCCGTGAATCAATAATAATTTGGCTCTGTGACAATCTAGACTCAAGGCTTGACAATTTTGAAACCCATGCCTTGATGACTTCAAACGAAAGCAAGTGGACGGACTTCTCGAAGATGTTCCAGAGCAGACTCTACTTGGGTGAACGTAAAAAAAACGACTAAAAGGAAGAACTGGATAATCGCATTCAGAGTATTTGGATCGATCTAGGCTTTTTTGCCATCGCCTCGAAATTCAGTTCTTACAAATATGAGAATAAGGAAAGGGTGATTTGATGAAAAGCTTTGCCATCATTGTGTTGCTCATTTTGGCATCGATTGTCTTGATGGGGAACGAACTCAATCTCTACTTTGGAAATCCCCATTCTCACACTTCTTACTCAGACGGCACGGGTTTCCCTGAAGAAGCTTACTCATTCGCCAAAGAAGTACCCGATCTTGACTTTCTTGCAGTTACCGATCATGCCTACTATTTTGCCCAGAAGCTCCCGGACGGGAGGGACAAATTGGCTGCAACAATAGAGGCTGCGAAAGAAGCCTCATCTCAGCTCTTCGCTGCATTCGCGGGTTTTGAGTGGACAGCAACCGGTACCGGACACATAAACGTGTACGGCACAAGTGACTGGACCGATAGAGTTAAGTCGGATCTCTGGGATCTGTATGACTGGGTAATAGAGCGCGGTGCAGTCGGTCAGTTCAACCATCCGGTGAGAGATTTTGGAGACAATTTCAAGGAGTTCCAGTATTCACCCGAAGCAGATCTCTGTATGAATCTGATTGAAGTTGGCAATGGAAACTGGTGGGAAAACGACACAATTATCGATGAGATGTTCTCAGCCTATATTGATGCACTCGGAAAGGGATGGCACGTTGGTGCGACTCTCGGTCAGGACAATCATAAACCCAACTGGGGAGTAGCAAATGATTCAAGAACAGTCGTTTATGCTACTGATCTAAGCGAAGAAAGCATACTAGAAGCATTCATGAAAAGAAGAACATATGCAACTGAAGATAACAACATCAAGATTCACTTTTCTACCGAAGAAGCGTTCATGGGAGATATTGTTTATGACGTCGATCAAGCGGAGTTGAGGATTCTAATCGAAGACACTGCTCACGATCCTCTGGAGACAGTGAAGATTTTTTCTCGGGATGGGCTATTTGCCAAGTTCCTGGTCGACAGCCATGAGTTAGATCTGAGGATCAGAGCGAACATTGAAACCGGGTTCCAGTATTTCTTCATTTACGTAAGGGGAAGCGACGGCGAAGAAGCGGTATCTTCGCCCATTTGGTTTCAAAGATCAAACCCTGTGCACCTCTACAATCCCAGCGCGTATCCTGAGAGTGTTAAGCCCGGTGAAAACCTCACACTCTCTTTCCAGATCTCGAACCTCTCTTCCGAAGAAGCTTCCTCAATGATCCAAATAACCAATCTCAGCGGTGAAATATATAGTGAGGCAGTCATACTGGAGAAATTAGAATCTAAGATTGTGAATCTGCAACGCACAGTAGAAGCGCAAGATGGAGTCATCTCCTTCTTTCTTGATTCAGTCCCATACTCGAGCATCACACTTAACATAAGGAGCGAAGATTCACTGAATGTCTTACTCGATAGGAGTCACGTCAACTATGCCAGCGATAGAAGAGGCAAATTCGAGGCGGTTCTTGAGGGAAGTGGTCACAAGTATTCGACTGCCGACAGGATTTTTAAGGAAGGTGAACTGAATACAATCGATGTTCTCATAATTCCACTGCCCGGAGCCGGCGGAAGTTTTGAACGACTGAAGATGCTCATGCCGCAGCAGGTCGAGATGATTAAACAGTTTGTTTTGAACGGGGGAACACTCATCATAACTGGGAGCGGCGATGAAATCAGCAGTGATGTTGTAGCCACATACAACAAGCTTATCGAAGAAATGGGTATTTCTAACAGGTACGAGGCCACAATAACAAGCGAAGAAACTGAACTTGATGGAATTCTATTCGATGGACTATCAGATTTGCGAGGAGAGTCAATAGATCATGAATACGGACAGGGCAGGGTTTTCCTATTCCCCGGGGATCCTTTTACTGACGATGTAGTAGATCACAACAGCGAACTTATCTACCGGCTGTTCAGATAAGGATCTTCCCTTATCCCTTTTCGCTCGCAGTCGTTCCGGAAGAACTGGAGTACCTTTTTGAGTCCACAAAGTTTTTCGTCTTTCTAAGATTCATGATTCGCAGCTCATTCTACAATTATTTAGCATATGACAAAATAAGGCTTTCAAAGTTGAGTTAAGATTGACTTTAGAAAATCTTAGGCAAAATGACGTAATGCATCATAATTAAATCTACTCAAGAGCGGCCCGGTTTTGTTGCACAATGAAAGGGGTATCTTCGGAACTCATAACAAAGGATCATCTTGATCTGCTCTTCGAAGAAAAAAGTGAAGCCTTGAGACAATCGCCGTAAGTGCACGGCAAAGATCTGTCTCACATAACAAGCGAGAATGCCGGCTCTACGCCGGCTTTCTTCAACTTTATTCTGGTCTTAGATCTGGAAAAATCAAAACATCCCTGCTGGGAGAGCTCTCGAAGAGAACCTCATTTGTTGTGTAATCAAGTACTACTATCCGGTGCATACCTTCAAGATCTATCTCGGTGAAGTAAAGGAAACTTCCTTCTATCTTAAGAGATGGCACCGGAGCATCAATAAACAGAGCCCTGTCCGACACTATTCTGTCTTCGCCCGTATTGAGATCAAAAACGTGGAGTGAATCATAGAAAAAATCCATGTATTCTTCGGGGTATTCGAAGTAGATGATCTTGTCATTATCTCCAAATCCAGCCCACAAGGCTGGGGCATC
>WOZY01000273.1 GCA_011620045.1 Mesotoga sp. | reverse complement strand
AAGATCTCTATAGGGGTTGGAGGAGAAAGCGTAAACCGTCTCTATCTAAAACCTGATTCTCTGGAAAGCGTTAAGAGAGCACTTTCAAACTGATGAAATCCGTTCACCTCTCTTTGGTTGTCCTGGTGATCTTTCAGATTATTCTTTTCTTCTTATTGATCTTTCTTATGTTTAGGGAAGCTTATAGTTCTATGTTGGGAAGAGATCTTGCGGGAGAGACTTTCCTGATAGTCGGGATTGATACCGGTGGAAGCTCGAGAGATGCTGTCGGTGGAAGAACTGATTACATTTCGGTCGCATACTTCGGATCCTCAGGTGCGCTATTACTGAAAAGCATCCCAAGAGACACGGTCATTACCTACAAGTCAGAAAAAAGAAAGATTAACTCTCTGTATAACTCTTTTGGAATGGAGGTACTCATTCAAGAAGTTGAGAAACTTGTAGAGAGAAAAATCACCGGTTCAGTTGTATTAGATTTCAACACAGTTACTGAAGTAACAAAGTTCTCCGGCCCCATTCGCGTGGAAGTTTCCTCTCTTATGCACCACGATGATTTTCAACAAGGACTTCACATTCACTTTGAACCCGGCATTCATTTTCTTGAAGGGGAGGATTTGCTCAAATTCCTTCGCTACAGGCAGGCGGATACGGGAGACCTAGGTCGAATTGAAAGGCAGAAGCAAGTTGTCGAGCAGTTTGTCCAAAACCTGATTAAGGCGGGACCATCGAAAATAATCGAGATGATAGACTTTGTGATTGAAAGAACTGATATCAGTATAGATAAGAAGTCTCTGACAGATTTGGCAGTTGGGTTTTTCACCGGGCAAAGAGCCATAAGTTTCACACAAATAGACTACTATATTGATGATGACGGCCGAATAATTCCTTCTGGACCGGGCAAAGATGAACCAGAACCTGTTAGGGCTGGGGCCGCTTCTCCAAAGATCCTCGTGGTGAACAACATTCCCGATTTTAGCGCAAAATTCGGTGATTTTGCCGAGACGATAAAGGGTCAGTGGTCTTCGCTGGCCGGAGTAAAGGTTGAAGCAACGGGTCTCGTTCCTGATATCTCGGGGATTGAGAAGCGGGATACTTATCTCTTCATTAACTCAAGAGCATCTGAGATCAGAGAGCTTTTCTCGAAAGCCCATGTTTATCACAGACCTGTTGTCATGATTACTTCTAGCTTCGGAGGACTTGAGCAATACTACTCGCTAATAGATTCCCTGTCGAAGAATAGATTCTATCAATCTAATTATGATGCATATGTATTGCTTGGTGTAGGAGGAAAGTAGCAAGATGAGGAGTGTCTTCAGGGATTTTACATACGATTTCTTCGGTATTCTAAACTATCCGAAAGAGAAATGGAACGATTTCTGGCTGTTTTATAGAGAAAGACATCCAAGAGTTCTCGAAGAATACATGTTCAAAAACAACCTTGACGAAACATTACTGGCGCAAGCATTGGATGGACTTGAAAGGAGAGAAGTGGACAGGCTTTCTCACTATTGGGAAATCAACGGTCCAATCGAAAAGACAAGGGTGCTCAAAGAACTGGGAAGGATGTCCTCACAACTTCACCTGGAAAGGGAAGACTTCGTGATCCACATACTGGGTGCTCTAGGAAGACAACAACATCTAATTATTCCAACGTCAAAGGGAAATGTAGTAATGATAGATCTTCTTTACTGCTGGAAAGAGAAAACTGTAAGAGATTTCCTGAGTGTGGTTTTAAATGCTCTTGATGACTTTATCGAGTATTCAAGCATAAATGTTCGCCATTACATGCACGGTTCAGAAAAGGCAGAAAGGCTCGAGAGGGTATTCGAGTGCATCGAGAAGAAGATACTTGGACATTCTCTGGAAGAAAAGCTAACGATTGTCTCGAGGCTGCTTGATAAATATGTCGATTATTATAACTGGACTGGATTCTATCTTGTTGAGAAAGACTCCCTGGTTCTTGGTCCTTATGTGGGCGAACCTACTGAACACGTTAAGATCGACTTCGGAAGTGGTATATGTGGCCAGGCGGCAGAGACTAAGAGGGTTTTCCTCGTTCCTGACGTCTCGAAGGAATCAAACTACCTGTCTTGCAGTGCGAGAACGAAATCAGAGATAGTTCTTCCCCTTTTTGCAGGAGAAACGGTAATAGGTGAACTGGATATTGACAGTCATTTTCAAAATAGTTTCGATGATCTCGATCGGGAATTTCTCGAAAAAACTTGCAGACTCCTCATCGAAAGCTGAAAGCGGCTAATGTTGGGCGATATAGTTTTGTAACTTTATTAAACTATAAATGACATTGTATCTTTGGCATTCCTTCATAGTATCGATGCTACAATAACTTGATTATTTTATGGGAGGGATGCCGTAGTGCACATTACCCCTGAGGTAAGAAAGGCCGCAAGAGAAGTAAAGACACCATTCTTGATAATGGATATGGATTACGTTAGAAACAACTATTTCGACATTGTAAGCCATGTTAGGAATGTTCAGGTGTTTTACGCGGTTAAAGCGAACTCACACCCCAGGATTATCGAGACTCTTCGGGACCTCGGCAGTAATTTTGACGTAGCTTCGCGCGGTGAGATTGAGAAACTTCTCTCGCTTGGAATTGGCCCAGAGAGAATGAGTTTTGGAAACACTATCAAGAAAGTTGAGGATATTGCATACGCTTATTCCGTTGGAATAGACTACTATGCTGTCGACTCGGAAATGGAAGTTGAGAAAATAGCTGCTCACGCTCCCGGAAGTAAAGTGTACGGGAGAATTGCTACCAGCGGTGGTGATTGTGACTGGCCCCTCTCCAGAAAGTTTGGAACCGACGTAAATCATGTCATATCAATAATGGAATATGCAGATCAGCTTGGCCTTGACGCATACGGAGTAAGTTTCCATGTTGGTTCCCAGAATTACAACGTCAATAGCTGGGACGACGCGATAAGTGATGCCGCGGAGGTTTTCAAGACTCTGCGCTCCAGGGGTATCAACCTTAGGATGCTGAACCTTGGTGGAGGTATGCCGGTTAAACACGTCAGAGAAATCAAGTCCGTCAAGGCATATGGTGATATTATTAACAAAGCACTCGACAAGTATTTGTCTTCGGTTCCAAATCTGGAGCTTTTCATAGAGCCAGGAAGATCAATGGTTGGTAATTCAG
>WOZY01000169.1 GCA_011620045.1 Mesotoga sp. | reverse complement strand
CTCTAACCTCGAGATATCAAATAGAGCTGTCATAACTGCATCGGAAAAGTCTGTCGCAAACTTTCCTGTCAGGCGAAGGTTTATGTAATCCTTTGCCTGAAGAAACTTGAAAGTTCTTTCATATAGATCGGGTTCGTACTTCTTTAGCCAGGCTATCTTCAATCCCTGATAGGTGGGCGAGAGTCTGGAACCAGTTATCTTGTAAAGATCGCTTTCCGGAATTTTAGATAGAAGGTCTCTTGCCTGTTCGGTGCTTCTTGAATCTGCCCAAATCATAGACCTTCTAAGCAGTTTACCTGATTTATCTACCGGCACTACTGCCATCATCTGTCCGCTTACACTGAGTGCAGAAATGTCTTTTTTGTCGATTCCTGCCTTCTGAATGATTTCGGAAGTTGTCGTGCAGAAAGCAGCCCACCATGCCTCGGGATCTTGCTCAACCATTCCAGGGCCGGTGTAGAAGGTTTCATATCCGGCGAAGGATGAAGTGACAAGAGATCCGGTTTGGCTGAATAGAGTTGCCTTGTTTCCAGTTGTACCCAGGTCATGTGCCATTATGTACTTCAAGAATCAACCTCGCTTTCAAACAGGATGGGAACTCATGATTTCAGAGGAACCCATTCACGGTCTTCGATTGAATCCCAATCTGCCTCGAAGTTGTCGATTGCTTTCAGTGTTCCGCTGTGTGAGAAGAACTCGTTGTACATAGCTACAGGAAGCGACATTCCATATATAGGCAGCTCGGCCATCTTAGAGATCTGTGTTAGAGTCTTGAAGCTTGCAGCGATTAGTTTTGTCTTGTAGGTCCCGTTGGACAATACTTTCTGCATACTACCAACAACAGAGAGATCTATTCCCAGGTTTTCGATCCTGTTTGCGTAAGGCGCTACATAGTCGGCTCCCGCTTCTGCAGACATCAGCACTTGAGGAACGGAGAAGACCCCGGTAATCAGAGTATTTATATTCATCTGCTTGAATTCTCTCAAGACCCTTATGCCTGTTCTCGAGAAGGGGATCTTGAGAATTATCCTTTCGGGGTCGAGCCTGAAGAGTTCACTTCCCTCTTTGAGCACTTCATCATGAACTCTCGAGGCGCACTGGACAAAGAGAGAGCCAGTAAACCTATTCAACATATCTTTTATGACTTCGAGTGGTTTTCTTCCCGTTCTCTTCAGAATACTTGGATTAGTGCTTATCCCAGAAAAGAACCCTAGATCGAACAACTCACTTATCGCTTGTACGTTTCCATCATCTATAAACAGCTTCATTTTTGCCTCCATTCATGTTCTTTTCATGCAAGGTCGACTCTCCCAGGGCATTTTTCGGAGAATTCCCTGTATATAGTTATCGCGTTGCTGGAACCAAAGATGTCAGCTCCTGCGGCCATGAACTCCTCAACTTGAGAGAGAGACTTTACTCCTCCCGATACCTTTATTCCTTTTTCATCTCCCACAACTCTCTTGATAGTCCCTACATCTTTTACCGTAGTGGCTCTGGAACCGTATCCCGTACCTGTCTTGACGAAATCGACATAAGGAAGCTTCATCAGAATAGAGCAAGCCGTTTCAATTTCTCTGGTATCGAGATAAGATACTTCGATAATTACTTTGCAAACGACATCTTTTAGAAGACCGGAAAGATAAGAGATCTCCCTTTCAAAGTAATCCCAGTCTCCAGACTTCATAGCGGAAATATTGGCCGTTATATCTATATCTCTCACCTCGGGCCCGAGCCGAAGCGACTCTGCAATCATATAAGCCTTCGTTTCCGTCGTCTCGAATCCGAAAGGGAAACCCGATCCGCAGGCTGCCGAGATATCCTTACCCCTGACTTTTCTAACCACTCTGTCCATCAAGTACCATGGGACCACAATCGCTCTGAAATCACAGGAGATACTATCGTCTATAAAGGCTTCGGACTCCTTGATTGTAGCGGTCGCCCTTAGAAGCGTGCTGTCGAACCTTTTCGAGAATCTGGTAATTGTCTTCAAAGATGCACCTCCATGATCGAAATGAATGAGAAATACAACATGCAGCAGTTAAAATAATATGAGAGCGTTCTCATTTCTAATTCAATACAATTATAATCACAAAACGCGAAAAAATGTTAAGACAATTTGAGAGAGACTTTCAAACGTTTATTGAACTTGACATTACTTAAGATAATAAGATAGAATAGATCAAACAGTCTGATACCGTTATCAGAAACGATCTTCTAAGCAGGTGCATTTCGAGAGGATGATGGATCATGGCAGCAACGTTGGACGACATTGCGAAAGAGACGGGTCTCTCGAGGGCAACGGTAGCAAGGGCGATCGGGAAATACGGATACGTCAGCAAGAAGGCTAGAGAAAAGGTCATAGCGGCTGCAAAGAAACTTAACTACAAACCAAACTACATTGCCAAGAGCATGGTTACCGGTGAGACGAAGAATATCGGATTGATCGTGGGCGATATTCAGAATCCCTTTTTCTCCACAATAGCGAGGGCTATAAGCGATGTTATTGTCCCAGAAGGGTACAGTTTGATTGTCACAAGTACCGACGAAAAAGTCGAGGCCGAGAAGACATCTATAGATCGATTCTTTCAGAAACAGGTAGATGGATTGATTCTCGCTCCGGTGTCGCGTAGCAATTCCGATCATTTGAAGGATCTTGTGAAGTCCGAGATTCCCATAGTGCTAATTGACAGAATTATTGAAGGCCTTGATGTTGACATGATTGTCAGCGATGACCTCGGTGGGGGTTTTGAGGCAGCCGAATATCTGTTGGAGCTTGGGCACAGGAGAATCGGTTTCCTTTCTGATACGCTCGATATTAGTACAAACTACGATCGAATTGCCGGATACAGCAAAGCGCTTTCAAAGCATGGCATAGAAGAAAAGCAGTCGTGGATCAAACTTGGCGGTTTCAGGGTGGAGGGAGCTTACAAAAGCGGTGTATCTCTCTTGGGACAGAACAAAGATATTACAGCGGTAATAGCAACAAACAACTACATGGCGGCGGGACTGCTTCTTGCTGCGAAGGACATGGGAATAGAGATTCCTCGAGATCTATCTGTAATAAGCTTCGACGATATTGTTTGGTTTGATCTATGTAATCCTCCAATAACATCTGTGGCTCAGGATACGAGAGAAATTGGTAGTATGGCCGCGAAAAGGATATTGATGAACATCAGAGGTCAGAGA
>WOZY01000073.1 GCA_011620045.1 Mesotoga sp. | reverse complement strand
TTGGAATACTCTCTCTGTCAAGGACAACATACAAAGACTGACTTCTTCTACTTAAACTCTTTCTACTACTCTCTGCCTCCATTTTGCTTTTCAATCTCGAATGGCTCATAGTATAATGAAAATAAACGCAAACGTTTGCGAAAGGTTGCGATTTTCATTGATTAAGAAGACTACGATAAAGGACATAGCAAATGAATTGAACATATCGCCGTCGTCTGTATCTAGAGCGCTTTCCGATGAGCCGGGAGTAAGTCCTTCTCTAAGGAAGGAGATAGTTGACGCGGCCGAGAGATTGAACTACATTCCCAATTCCTCCGCGAAATCCCTGAAGACAAGAAAGACCCAGACGGTGGGGCTCATTGTGTCGGATATCAGGAATCCATTCTTCCTGGATTTCATGAGCGGAATCGAGACCGTGCTCTTTCCTAGAGGATACAAATTCATCGTCTGCGACATCGGCGAGGATTTAGAGAAAGAGAGAATTTACATCAAATGGCTCCTCGAACACGGTGTCGAAGGGATACTTTCCTCGCCCTGTAGGGGAGAGGACGGAAGAAACAACTCGCAACTCTACAAAGAGGCAGTCAGGAGAAACATTCCTGTCGTCTTCTACGACAGAATTCTCGAGGGAATGGAGAGGATCAGCTCGGTAACTCTCGATAATCGACAGGCGATTCTCCAAGGCGTGTTGCACCTAAAGGAAAACGGTCACAGGAAACTCGGAATAGTCCTTCACAAAAAGGGAATCTATACGATAGAAGAGAGACGCATGGGCTTCGTAGAAGCTTGCAAGATGCTGGATATCGAGATAAACACCGGCTGGATTATCGAAAACGCTGTGGATGTGGAGAGGGCCTCGCTATCACTGGAGTCTGTGCTGAGATCGGACAGGAGACCGGATGCAATCATATCCACAAACCAGTTTCTAAATGAGGTTATAGTCGCAACCGTAAGGGGGATGGGTCTGAAAATCCCCGATGATCTGTCGATTGTAGGTTTCGATGACCATTCCATGAATGAACTGATCGATCCGCCCTTGACAACGATCAGACAGCCAGTCAAGGACATCGGCAAGATTGCCGCCACTATACTGCTGAGTGAAATAGACGGAACAAGAGGTGACAAATCCAAAGTTGTGCTGAAGGCGGAATTGCTTCAGAGAGAATCTGTGTCAAAGATCATATAGATAAGCTCAAAGAAGACATCGAAAAGAGGAGGAATGCTCAATGAAAAAGAGAAAGGTTGGAGTGATCACTTTTTCCGACGGGCGCGATTTCGTTCACAACGATCTGGTCGAGATGAACAAGGGGTTTCAAGACAGGCTGGTCAAGGCTCTTGAAGCAACGGGTGAAGTGGAAGTTGTAACGGCCTCAGATATAGTCTGGAAGCCTTCGCTAGCGAAGAAAGCCGGCAAGGAAATGATGAAGGCCGAGGTTGAGGCCACGATATTCAATTATGCTATCTGGTGCTGGCCAAATCTTTCAGTAATAGCCTCGCTTTATGCCCCCGGTCCTTTCCTAACCTATGGACAGATCAATCCCTCTTACCCGGGTATGGTAGGCCAGCTGGCGGCCGCCGGCGCTCTTGAACAGGTAGGAATAATGCCTGAAAGAGTGTGGGGAAATCCCGAAGATTCTGACGTGATTGAAAGGGTCATGCACTTTTTGAGGGCAGCGTCGGCAGCAGCAAGGCTAAAGGGCGAGAGATACGGAATGTTCGGAGGCCGCCCGATGGGTATGTATACAGCAATGGCCAATGGAGATCAGTGGCTGAAGGAATTCGGCATCGATGTGGAACAGATTGACCAGTATGAACTGGTAGTAAGGGCGGAGAAAGTTTCGAAAGATGTCACAAAAGAGGCTAGAGAGTGGCTGGAAAAACTGGCCACGGTAAAATATGATGGCAAGCAGCTTACGCCTGAAAAACTGGAGAAGCAAATCGCCCTTTATGAGGCTGCGCTCAGCATCATAAAAGAGTACGAACTGGATTTTGTGGGATTCAAGGGTCAGCCCGAGATGACAAACAATTACGCAACGATGGACATAGTAGAGGCCTTCCTCAACGATCCATACGACTGGCACGGTTCAAAGGAGACAATCGTTGCGGCTACCGAAACGGATATGGATGGAGCTCTGACCATGGAGATCTTCAAGCATATCGCTCAGTCTCCAGTTCTATTTGCAGACGTGAGGCATTACTTCGAGGAAGAAAACCTGCTTGATCTCTGCAACTCGGGCACTCACGCGACCTATTTTGCCGGAAAATCGATGAATCCCGAAGAGAATCTCAAACACGTAGAACTGTGTCCTGAAGATTTCTACTTCCCGGCCGGAGGAGCTGCTGTAAAGCATTTCGCGGCACCGGGAAGAGTTACCCTGGCCAGGCTTGCAAGACAGAACGGCGAGTACATCATGACAATAGTACCGGGAGAGTTCATGAAGCTCTCCGAAGCCGAAGAAAAGAAGCTGTCGGAGAAGGTTCAGATCGAATGGCCGCATGCTTATGTGAAGCTGGATACTGATATGGAAACCTTCCTGAGATACTACCCGTGCAACCACACTCACGGAGTCTACGGCGATTTCGTTGAGGAACTGGTACAGTTCTGTGATATAAAAGGTATTGATTACCAGATTCTGGGAGAGTAAACTGCAATTCAAGACATAAGTTGCTTAAGAAAGGAGCCTAATAATGTTATACATTGACGGTATTTGCGAAAAGAGCGTTGAACTCGTTAAACAGCCGGTCTTTGCCGGAATCACCACGAATCCTACAATTCTAAAGAGAGATAGGCCGGGCTGGGGTCTGATGGATGCAATGAAATTCCTCTCAAAGGTACCAGGCGAGAGACACTTCGTTCAGGGCAGCATCTCTTCGACCGACTGGATTCAAAAGGTGAAGGAATTCATAAAGAAAAGCGATTTCGATCCCGAATTCTTTACGATCAAACTGCCCTGGGATCCGCAGAAGGCTTCAACTATCGTCCCTCAGCTGAACGATATTGGAGTTGGTGTTTGTGCTACTGCCGTCTACACTTTACAACAGTACTACGCAGCGGTCAGCATGGAAGTTGAATATGTGGCCGTGTACTTCGACAGAATGAAGAAGGCGGGTATAGATCCCGACTTGAGAATCACAGAGATGCTCGACATTGGTGACTGGCACTCAAACGCCCCTAGGATCATTGCGGCCAGCATTAAAG
>WOZY01000265.1 GCA_011620045.1 Mesotoga sp. | reverse complement strand
CTATTAGACTTCTCACTCCACCCGTCTCTTCCAGATACTGGCTGTTTAGAAGAATTCCGCTTTCAATTTCGACACCCATAAGACCTGTCAAAATGTACCCGGAATCGACAAATAACCTGGCAAATCCCTCCACTCCTGCGAAACCCAGAAGCTTGTTATATGTAGCTAATTCGGAGACAATTACTCCTTTCTGAAGCGCCTCAGTGGTTCCAGTCTGATTCTTCGATGAAACGAATAGCCATCCGTCCTGGACCCAGATATATTGCCCTTCCACCAACAGGTTGTCATCGGAAACCAACACTTCTAGATTCGGTTCCGCTTCCTCTATCATTGACTTTATTCTATCTAGTGTACCGCTATAGGCGGCCCTCACAACGTAGGTGTAGCCCACTGAGTTTGTACTTTCCGTTGTTGTTCCCCCTGTACCCATAAGACCAGCAAAGATGTCGTCTACCGAGATATTGGCATCGATCACAATTTCGCCGTTCATATCTTCGGACAACTCATTGATGCCTAGATTACCAATTTTCAGCGTCTCTAGATCCAAAGGTATAAATCCCATTTGTTTGACATCTAGATCTGAAAGAAAGGAGAGATCATTTACTTTTACAAATCCAGAAGCAAGAGGAAGATGACGGCCGGCTTCAAGCCCTGAGACGGAGGCTCCGCTAAGAATCTCCGAGAACTTTTCCCTACTTTTTTCTGATTGTGGTATAGAAAGAACCTCTGCTATTAGAACTTCTTCGTCATTCCATATAGAACCTTTCTGAACACTATCTCCCGTTGCAGAATAGAAGTAACCAAAGCCAGGAGAAAGGTCTGCCATGACCAAAGCGAGGTCGAACCCCTTTTCAGCAAGCGAATAGGACTCAATGTCACCTATATAGAGGTACTCTTGATCTACAGCAATATTTAATTTCACATCTGAGGGCAGCAGCTGTGGAAGGACCTTTTCAATGGCAGTCTTCAGTGTTTTTGGATTTTCAGTCGGACCAAAGACAGCGACCAAACGATCCTTGCCCTCTGAGTCGGCCCATACAGCCAACCCAAAATCTCCGTCAAAAACCTTGTATATATCCTTGGGATCGAGACCGTTGTTGTAAGCTAGCATTTCGACGTACTGGGCTATCAGCTGCTCTATAGCAAGCTGGTTAAGAACCATATCCATGAGAACGGTTTGCTTTGACTCGCCGTAATTCTCTTTCAGATCACCAACTACGAGAATACTATGAGACTTTGCAGGCAGTCTATCAGCCATAGAATAAACGCTGGCAAGTGCCAAAGACCCGATGATTAGTAAAACGAATACTATAAACCTCTTCATTTATGCACCTCCAAGATCACATTCCAGATTTTGACGTAAAAATTGGCGAATCTGTTCTTACTGTGATTCTACCACTTGACGCAAACCAGATGAATCCTGCTTGTGATCTTTTCGAGAAATTTGCTTCATCACTCCAGTAAGAAATAACTTAGAGGTTTTGGGTCGTCTCGAAAGAGTATAATAGTTGCGAAAAGAAATTGCGAAGATTTTGATTGAGTATCAGAAATGATTGAAGTGAGGGACGTTACTTGAGATTTATTAGACTTGTGCAGAACGATCTTCTTCTCATTTTGAAATCAAGGGCCTTCCTTCTAGTGCTGGTGTTACTGCCAGTACTACTGGCGTCAATCTCCGCTATAACTTCTGACACTGGAGGTTATTCCGATCTAAGAATCGGCATTATTAACGAAGATAAGACTTTCATAGGGCTTTTCTTCATTCAGTATGCCACTTCAATGCTTAAGGGAGAGAATATCATACAGTTGTCTGGCAGGGAAGAAATCGATTCAGTAATAGACACACTGGACGGTGTCTTCATAATCCCTAGAGGATTTGCGAACAAACTTCTCTTCCAGGAACCATCTGAGCTAGTTTTCATACCAAATCCCGGTTCTATGCAGACCGCAGTTGCACTCTATCAGGTCTTGAGTAATGTCTTGAGGGAATTCAAGGCTCTCCCCGTGGTGGCGGATCCCGAATTCATGAAGACCGTAGATATTGATCCAAATTATGTGGCTCCTTCTCTTACAGTCGAAGGGATTTCTGAATCGAAACTCAGTTTCTCTTCTCTTCTCTTCCCAATAGTGCTTGTTACAACGATAATGTTTATGACATCAATAGGTGCTGCAACAGGTATTTTTGAAGATAGAAGAAACGGCGTAATCGACCTTCTGAGACTTTCAAATATCGGCCCAATAGAGTATATAGGTGCTAAGTTAGTAAGCTTCATGTTGTTTTCGACGGCACAGGTTCTGATATTCATGGTAGCTGGGAGGTTTTTTGGACTGGAAGTAGCATCCAACGTGCTGCTCTATTTGGCAGTGATAGAGGTGTATATCTTCTTGTTCACATCTATCGGTTTACTGATAGGCACCGTTCTCAATTCCTCGAGGAGCGCTCAGCTAACTTCTATATCAGTCGTTACGACCCTGCTTGTTCTGAGCGGAATTCTTGTTCCCCATTCGATGTTTCCTGACTGGCTTGAATCTTTCAGTAGAAACCTGCCAACAACATCCCTTCTGGTGCTCCTCCAGGGAATTTCAATGCTTGATTTCGGCCCTTCCGAGGCGGTTATCCCTTCTGTAGTGAATCTATCAATCGCAGTCGTGATAACAATAACTGCCGGCCTCATGTCAATGAGAGAGGATATCTCACTTGCAGACTAGGTCTTAATCGCAATATTGACTGGCGTGGGCAAAAGAGTTATAATTGTTCTAGTTGAAAACTCCCAAAGGGAGAGGGCTTTTTTGCCCTCTATTTTTTATTATGGTGGTGTTGTTTGTGGAGGACCTGAAGAAAGAGTTGCTTGAACTGGCAAACGAAGTCGCAAGTAACCTTGGCTATTCGATCTATGATCTCGGACTCTCGAGAAGAGGAAAGAAAAGGCTAATAAAAATCACGATCGATAAGCTAGATGGGTATGTGTCCATTAGCGACTGCGAATTGTTCTCAGCCGAGTTTGGTAAGGCGCTTGATTCAGCGGACCTCGTGCCATTTTCATATGATCTGGTTGTAGAGTCACCTGGGCTGGAACGCGCTCTCAGAAGTCTGAAAGATTATGTTAGATTCGTAGGCGAGAAGGCGAAAGTAATTTTCCAAGAACCCGTTGAAGGGGTTTCAGTTGTGATTGGGAAGATTATCTCGTGCGAAGGCAACGTT
>WOZY01000287.1 GCA_011620045.1 Mesotoga sp. | reverse complement strand
ATCTTGAGAACGTGAGAAATCTGACGATAAATTCAATTTCGGCCTCGGATCTTCTTAGGAGAAGAGGAATTCGGGCCGCTGTCGTACCTAACTTTATGGATTTTCTGCAGCCCGGCTGGACTTCAGATCAGAGCAATCGAGAAATCAGAAACATGGTTGGAATAAATGAAGGTGATATCGTCTTCCTGCAGGCCACGAGAATAACCGAGAGAAAGGCCGTCGAGACAGCTATAAGGCTCGTCGCTGAATTCAGCATCGCTGCCCGGTCAATGACTGGTAAGAATCTGTACAATGGGAAGGCATTCACAGGAAGAGTCGTTCTTGCCTATTCCGGCATAACCGAAAGGCAGTCCAGAAACTACAGGTTGAAACTCGATGATCTCGCATCGAACCTCGGAGTCGAAGTAATCGATATCGCCTCTTCCTCTTCTTTGACTCAGCGGGCATTCTTCGAATCATACGGCGTGGCAGATATCGTGACGTACCCAACTATCTTCGAAGGCTGGGGCAATCAGCTCCTGGAGGCCCTCGTCTCTAAGAAACCCGTTGCCATTTTCAGGTACAGCGTTTTCAAGAGCGACATTCAGAATAGTGGGATCTCCTTTATAGATCTAGGTGATCAGTATGGCTACAAGGAAGGGCTGGTAGAGATTCCCGACTGGAATATCAAGAACGCAGCAAAAGATATTTCCGAACTTCTCTTCGATCAAGAGAGATACAGAGAAGTCACTGAGAGAAACTTCGAGCTTGGAAGAGAGAAATTCAGTTTTGAAACCCTTCAAAGAGTCCTGCAGAACTTTATTTGAGGAACCTTGGATTGAAAGGAAGTCGATTACGAAAACTTTTTCGATGGCAACTGAGTTTGTCTTTAAGAGTCTTCGCCTATCATCGAAAGTTTGCTATTCTGTCCGGATAATTGAGGTTGGCCCTCCTTTTTCAGTTGAACCCTTAGCAAGAATAACTGTCCTAAATAAAGAGTACAGTTGGGATTGCAAATCCTTCTATAGATTTCAAAGCTTCAGCAAATCGAACATAATCGTCTCCGGTTGGGTGAGAATGACTCTCCTCAAGACTCAGCGGACATATAGCTATTCGTTACTGGAAGGAAGACTGATATAATAGATTCGTATTATACGTAGAGGATTCGTCTATTACGAAAGAGAAGTGAAAAGTAATGGGTCAGAAGTATCTTCAGTCAGTCCAGAGGGCTATTGATGTCGTCAAATACATAGCGGAGAACCAGGAAAACGGAGTCACTTTGAACGATATTTCAAAGAAGTTCGCGAAGACTCCAAGCACAATGGTTCCGGTTATTAACACTCTTATCTATTCAAAGTTGATACAGGTGAGGAATAAGCGTTACCGGCTTTCTCCTGAGATTCTGAGGCTCTCATTTTGTGTCAGTTCGAATATTAGTGTGAAATCAGTTGCGCACAAGTATCTTGAGAGGATTGCTCGCGAATTGGAGGGGAACGCTCATCTTGGATTGCTCTCAGAAATGAGCGTAATATACGTCGACAGAGTAGTCAATTCACCTAGAGGATACACGTATTCCAATATCATTGGGATGGTTGCATCGGGTTATAGAACTGGTCTCGGGAAAGCACTCATCGCATTTCAGGGTGATGACTTCATCAAAGAATACCTGAGCCGCGAGAAATTCGAGAAAGTGACGCCATACACGATAACCGATCCAGATGAGCTGCTTGAGGAGTTCAAGAGGGCGAGAAGAGATGGTTTTGCGCTTGATCGTCAAGAATCCACTGAAGGGGTTAGCTGTGTGGCAGTGCCAATTCTTTCTTGCTACCCGTATCCTTGTTGCTCTGTTAGTATCGCTCTTCCACACAGCAGATTCGTAGAGAATTTTGATTCTGTTGTCAAGACTATGACCGCAGTTGCAGAAGAGATTGGTGAAGAGATGAGGAGGCTAGAGGCCTGAATCATGAATAGCAGAGAGAGAGTATTGTGTGCTCTTGACCATAGAGAGCCTGATAGAATTCCTAGGGATTTTGATAGTTGTGGGGTAACCGGTATCCATGTAAACGCACTAAACAGCTACCTGGAGAAATACTATGGTGGTCGAAGAGAACTGAATGTGTGGCACATAAAGGAACAACTGGCAGAAATTCCCGAGGATGTTAGAAATGACTGGAAAATCGACACTAGAAAAATCCTGGCTTCAGCTCCAAGCGGGTGGAAAGCAAAGGTTACAGAGGACGAAGGGTACAAACATTTCACTGACGAGTGGGGAATAAGGTGGTCGATGCCTTTAAAAAGGGGTCTCTACTACGATATGACGTACCACCCTTTGGCTGAAGTCGAGACTGTTGAAGGACTTAAGAACTACAAATGGCCGAATCCGGATGATCCGGCAAGGTTTTTCGATCTGGAGAAATTGGATTTAAGTTGCAATAGCTACAATTCATCTGCGCTAGTTGCATCGTCGTTCATGAGCGGCATGTTCGAGACTGCTCTGTGGGTTAGAGGTTTCGAGAAGTTCTTCGAGGATTTGGTTATGAAGCCAGAATATGCCGAATTCATTTTGGACAAGATGCTTGAACTCGAAATAGTATTTTGGAAGAAAATGCTTGGCCTGGTTGGAGATGATGTCCAAGTGATTCTCTATTCAGATGATGTGGCAGTTCAAAATGGCATGATGATTTCTCCTCGGATGTATAAAAGATATCTATTCCCCAGGCGAAAAAAACTATATTCAGTTATCAAGAAGATCTCTGATGTTAAGATTCTCTTTCACTCCTGCGGAGCCGTTAGAGACCTAATACCTCTGTTTATTGAAGAGGGAATCGATATACTGAACCCCGTTCAGATTTCTGCAGGCGGTATGGATACTGCGGAGATCAAGAAACAATTTGGAAAAGATATTTCATTTTGGGGAGGAGGAGTTGATACTCAAGGTGTCTTCCCTCATGGGACACCTCAACAAGTGGCCGATCAAGTTAAGAGACAGATTGATATTCTTGCTCCCGGGGGCGGTTTTGTGTTCAACACTGTTCACTGTATACAACCGGATGTACCTCCCGAAAATATCAGAGCAATGTTCGATGTTTTGGATGAATTTGGAGTTTATTGAAATAGATTCCCGTGGGTCAAGAGACCCAAATACTGAAGAAGGGGTGAATGTAAAGTGAAGAAAGTTGTATTGTTCGTTTTAGTAGCGATGCTTGCTGCAGTTGCATTTGGCAAAG
>WOZY01000039.1 GCA_011620045.1 Mesotoga sp. | reverse complement strand
CGCCAAAAAGACCATGAAAGACAAAAACTATCGGCAACTTCTCGTCTTTGATTATCGGAGGTAAATGAACTATGGTTTGTCTAGTTCTGCCGTCATACTCCATCGTTATAATCTCATCTAATCCTTTTTTCGTGCCACTGACGAGGTAGAATCCCATAGCCAGAAGAGTACCAATTATCACCATTGTTCTGAACATTTACCTGCCCCCATTCACTCCTTTATTCTGAAAGCAAATAACATATCAATACTACCACTTGTCAAAACTACAATCTCTTTCTCAACCTCTCTATAAAATCAAACGCGTTGTCCGAACAAACCTGCTTCACAACTCTTACTAAGCGGCATTCGGAATGTGAAAGCATCTCCCTTGCATAGTTCAAAGAGCGGACCTCCATAGACTGAAACAATAAATCTGAAGCTGTTTTGATCCTGCGGGAAGATGGATCTCTAAGGTTTACTAGGACTGTATCTCCGTCCGAGATAAAGGATACCGGAATCTGGCTAAGATATGTAGTGGTAACGTATCTGCCCATATAAGGCGGGAAGAGACCGGGGAGAGAAATGCATGAGGCTGCAACTTCCCTGGCCATTCCTGAAACTAGTTTTACCGTCCGTTCTTCAAGATCAAAGACCTCGGCGCTGAAACCGATATTTCCTGAAACCCCTTCCAGAAAGAAATCCCTCACATTGCTCTCGAAGACATGATTATGTCTGGACCAAATCCGGCAGTGTCGAAGCTTTTGTAGCTTATCTCGTAGCCCTATCGGTGTGGAGACTGCAAAGCCATCCATTACTTTCAGCGTGTTGAAGAGTCTCTTGACGAACTCAGATAACCGGCTCATCGCCTCATCTTCTCCCAGCGTTTCTGAAATCACCGCGTAATAACCCGCCAGTCCGTTAAGTATCATTTCTCCCTTGCCAACAAGACCATTTATGTGTTCCACAGCGGCAAGGCCCTGAAAACCGTATCCCCCGACATGTATCTTCAAAGTGTCACTCCCTTCAAATCACATTTGAGCGTTTCTTCATACGATTCATTCATGACATCAATACAGGATGAGAAATCCAGCAAATCGATATTCCTGGTCATAACGGGAGATATCACAATATCTGCATCAGCTATTTCTCTCTGCAAAACCGCATCGGCTTTGTATTCATCCATCACTTCCAATATTGAATTCGAAGTACTGAAGGAAGTAACCTTACTCGATGAAGAAAGATCTACGGCAACTACGAAAGTACTGTTCGCCTCTCTTACGACGCTTACAGGAAGATTGTTCAGGATACCACCATCGGCAAGTGTTAGGCCTCCTTTCTCTTCAGGTTTGAATAAGCCAGGAATAGCCATTGAAGCTCTAAGAGCTTCATATATACTTCCCTCATTATGAATGAAGAGTTCAGCGGAATTCATGATTGTAGATGTACACATAAAAGGAATCTTTGTATCGGAGAATCTGTACCCCCTCAAGTGCTTCCTAAGAATTCTGAAATATCTCCTGGAGGGAAGCACTTCTCTAAAAGTGTTCACATATGCACACGCGATCGCACTGAAGATCGACGAGTGCGTATTTGCTACTGATTTCCTTAATGAAAGCCATCTGGCCGCCTTTCTGTGGATCCTCAACGTAATTTCCCAGAGGCTACTGGAATCAGCCAATATTGAATATGCCGCCCCGACTAGCGCACCAATACTAACTCCAACGATGAGGTCAGGAACGAACCCTTTCTCTTCAAGTGCGCGAATAACCCCAACGTGAGCTGCACCTTTTGCTCCACCACCACCTAGAACCAACGCTCTTTTCATATGACACCTCAGAATTCAATCAGTAAAGATGCTCCTCCTTGAAACGAATAATCGGCGCAGGAATCTGTGCTCATTTGTCCTCCAATGCTCCGGATTATGTGTTCACATCAAGAGATACTCTGTTAATCAATACCGCGCCGTCTCCTCCTCGGGAAAATTCTCCTCTGCTCTTTCTTAACTGAAAAGACTGCATACAATGCTTGGACCGGGTGCAACACTGACTAAGTTCTCTTCTACACTTTTTCCAAAGCCCTATCCCTAATCGCTTATAATTGGCCTCCCAGAACCAAAACAAGCATCTCCATTCTTAGTAGTTGATTTTCAGAATGTCCGCTAGAGAAAAGATTGAGTTTTTATCAGTGATCCTGTCTAGATCTCTATTAATTTCATCTCTGGAGATTTCTCTTATTGGTCCGCCACTTTCAAATGAAATCGCAGAGGCCACTCCAATAGCCTGTCCTATGCCGGCTGACGTCGGCATAATCCTTCCGGCGCTTTGACCTTCAAAATCACTTGAGAAACATCGACCTGCGGTGTATGAATTATTTAAATCGTTGCTGATGAATGCCCCTAAAGGAATCCCATAGTAGTCTGAATAGAGAGAAACACTGCCCCTAACTTCTGGAGTAATCTTTTGTGTTTCAAGAGAATGGATATCTATTCCATATGTTCCTTTGACAACGCCGTCAGAGAATTTCCTGTGCGACTTAACGTCTTTTCCAGTAAAAACGTAAAGCCTCTTCACTCTTCTACTCTCTCGAATTCCTATATCGTTTGTAATTTCCCCAGTTCCTGACTTCTCGAATCCTCGAACGTACTTCCTCGAAAAGGCGACGAGCTGATCGATCTGCTCACAACAATCGAAGATCGATTCACCCGATCAACAGGATCTCTATCGAACAAGTGAGTTGTGTTTATGGATACTCTGTCTTCTCCGAGAAGTTCAGTGAAGAAAAAGTAGTCGTGAAGATTGTTGAATCCGCTCTTTCTAGCTTTTTCGATCTCTTCGAAGTAACCCACAACTGAAAGAGGCTTCAAATCGGATCTCACCCATCTGAAGAAGTTGCTTCTTCTACGAAAGACGTCCTTTCTAATTCTCTCAAAGTCAACGTTGCTCATTGTAAACATTAGGGTTGAAGCCTGGTGTGCACACTCAATATTACCGGAGAAAAGAGTGGCGCCTGCCATTTTAGCTAGCGAGGCGTCCCCCGTTGAATAGAGAAACATCTTTGATCTTGCAGTGAACTTAGCACCCGAGGTTGAAATGAAACTGACTTCTTCAGTTATTCGCTCGGAAGAGACGACGTCTGTAGGCAGCGAATGAAGGACAACTGAAACTCCTGCTTTTCTAAGCTTTTCCAGAAAGACAATCTTCAGAGTCTCTGAATCGAAGGAGTTTCTGACGATCCCCCCACGCCCATGAAGCTCAACCAGAATTTCACCGAAAATCCCCGG
>WOZY01000017.1 GCA_011620045.1 Mesotoga sp. | reverse complement strand
AATCAGCCGGGGGAATCCCCGGCTTCGATTGGCTAAGCAACCAAAGGAGTTTAAGTAAGGAGGAGAAGACTAGCCCTCGTTTCTATACTTTCCATATGCATCCGCCGCCTTGAGTGCAGAGAATACTGTTTCGGGCGTTATCTCGACCAATTCGTTGTGAATTGTCTCACCTTCCGTGCAGGAAGCTGCTGCAACTTTCATTAGCTGCTCATCAGTAGCCTTGTCCAGCCCGATTTCTGCAAGTGTTGTTGGAAGTCCGACTGTTTCACAAAAGTCGAACACTTCATTGATTACAGCAGGGTCCTTCTCAGTAAGGAAGAGCGAAGTTAGCGTTCCAAAAGCGACTTTTTCTCCATGGAAGAACCTATGAGTCTCTTCCAGGGCTGTAAGCCCATTGTGAATAGCGTGAGCAGCAGCAAGACCGCCACTCTCAAATCCAAGACCACTCAACAGAGTGTTCGCTTCGATAACCTTGTCTAGAGACGAAGTCACGACATGTGCTTCGCAAGCATTCTTTGCCTGTTCTCCATATTTCAAGAGCGTTTCGTAGCAGACTCTTGCGAGAGAATAGGCGGTCATAGAACCGGGATTGCCTGTCATGTTCTTCGCGTTTCCAATCTGGCAGGACCTTGCTTCAAACCAAGTTGCAAGAGCGTCTCCCATACCGGAAACAAGAAATCTCGCGGGTGCCGAAGCTATAATCTTGGAATCCACTAGAACTAGATCCGGGTTCTTCGGAAGGAATAGGTATCTCTTGAACTCTCCTTCGGGGGTATATATAACCGAGAGGGCACTGCAAGGTGCGTCCGTTGAAGCGATAGTGGGAACGACAGCCACAGGAATCTTTAGATTGTGAGCGACAGCTTTTGCGGTGTCAAGGGTCTTTCCTCCTCCGATTCCGACAAGAATGTCGGCTCTGTCTTCGGCTTTTCCGGAGAGTCTTACAATTTCCTCATCAGAGCACTCCCCGCTAAACTCGATTATCTCTGCAGATAATTCTTGATTCAGGGAACTCTTGATAGAAGGAATTATGTTTTCATACACAAACGGATCGGTTATTAAAAAGGCGTTTCTGCCGAATCTTTTCAGTTCCTTTCCCAAAGAATTAAGTGCACCGGATCCCTGAACGTATCTCCCGGGGAAAATCGTAGCTCTTATCATTTTCCATATCACCTCCATATAAGCGATTATAACTCGAAAGCCGATTGATCTTGTGAAGTAATGATCAAATGAACAGGAGCTTCTATTCCTCGAGAATCGATCATTATCGTAAAGCACACTGGGTGCTATAATATTAAATAGTGAAGATTGATTTGCGCTTCAATTCAGGACAACCACAGCATTTGTTTGAAGGAGGTGTTGTGAAGTGATTTACTACGTAGATGACAACGCAAAGCCGACCGGAGAACATGAAATTCATACGGAGTACTGCGATAGGCTCAAGGAACTAGAATCGAAGAGAAGGCTTGGAGATTTCGTGAACTGTTTCGGGGCCCTTCAGAAAGCGAGAGAGATATACCCAAATGTAGACGGCTGTGTTCATTGTTGCAGTGAATGCCATAAGGGCTGAAGCATCTTCATAAATTTCAGATTGATGATCACGCGTATGGAATGAATATATCTGTTTTTCCAGTCCGCACAGCCGGGTTATTGGTTTCTTCCGTTACTTCTTCCGGCTGCGAGACGCCAGCCGGAATTCTGGGCCGAAGACGGCGTTCACCCCACTCCCGAGGGCCACGCCCTTATTGCCCGTCACTGGCTTCAGGCAATGAATGTCGTTCTCTGATTCAATAGCTTAATCTAAAATTGTCGGCTTGATACTGTAATCCACAAAGCGATCGTAGTATTCGCGATTCCTTTCATATTCAGAGCGGTATATGATACTTATAGCATCCAATGCGTGATCTACTGCGAGAATGCCGTCAAGGTGGTCTAGCTCATGCTGAAGCAGCTCCGATCTTGCCTGGTCTATCCCCTTCCACTCGTGTTCGATTCCCCTTTCATCTTCATACACTATATCTATCGAAAGGTTTCTTTCGAGTCTAATGAGCAGATGTGGAAATGACATGCAGTCATCCCACATGGTAAATGTCGGCTTGCTGCGGCCAGTAATTCGCGGGTTTACAATAATGAAACTCCCCTGACCTAGATTGAGCGCAACCATTCTCTTAAGAATGCCGATTTGCGGGGCTGAAATTCCGCGGCCAAAGCCATTTTCATTTCTGAATTCATCAAGCGCCTGCTTGAGCATAGCGAACTGCCCTATTGTCTTCTGGCTTTGAAAGTCAGTAACCGGAGATGATCTTTCCCGTAGCAGTGGATTTCCAAGAAGCAATACTTCACTCGTCATGATCAACCTCCGAAGGTTCTTTGTCTCTTTTCAAGAGATTCGCTAGAGCGACTGCTGTTCCGAGGGGAAAGAGCATGGTCCCGGCTTTCAGAGAACCGGCGACGACCTTTCCCCCTGAGGAGATTGTGTCTTCAAGTCCTATCTTGCGCTCAAGACTTTCGCAAAGCAATTCCTTAGATATGGCAATCAAAGCGCTTACCTCCTCGGGGTCGAGTTTAAAGGCAGTACAATCTGTGAAATGCGCACTAAAGTAGGCGATGAAGTACGGTCCTTTCTCGAGCAAGTTCTTTCTCGTCGATCAAGCATTTTGTATATCATTCTGGGTGCTGGGGATGGAAGCTCGATGGTATCGACAACGCTTCCGTCTGACTGAACTATATCTGTCCTCGCTGAATGAGTTATTTCAATCGTCTTTCCAGTCTCTTCAACTGCTTCGCGTTTTGCTGCCTGGATGATCCCCTCGCCTTCTTCACAGTGGCCACCGATTCCGGCGAAGAACCTTTCTCCGGGTTCTGTTCGATGCTTCCTTCCAGAAACCTGAAAGAGGTAGATGCCCCGGTTTTCTAGAATCAGTCCAGTACCCTTTTCGGAATTATCTGGTATCAAACTGCTGATGTTCATAATATTCTTTCCTTCATTACTCGATTGTCGAGCCAATCATATTTTTTGTTTTAGGTTGCGATTTTCGATTTGTCCGAAACTACAAGAAATGGTCTACAGCAACGCAGACCTCGTTAGCCGTCGGATCGATCGTTCTTCATAGTCTTTATAACGGAATCGGCCGCCAGCTTTCCAGTAAGTATGCTTATCGGTACGCCGGAAGGACTGTAAGCCCACTGGCCGGCCTGAAGAACATCCGGTATCTTCGTTTTGACCGAGCTGTTTACCTTCATCATACTGGCTACGACTGGTATCGGC
>WOZY01000132.1 GCA_011620045.1 Mesotoga sp. | reverse complement strand
AAGGGAAATGAAGTGACTGTTGGAGGCGAGACGGGTATTGCCGTCTATTTTGCAAAGTGCTGTACGCCGCTCCCTGGAGACGACATAATTGCAGTGATGAGTAGTAGGGGAATTTCGATTCACAACCGCAACTGCCGCAATTTGAAAGACATTAGCGAGGATAAACTGGTGGAGGCGCATTGGAATATCGTTACTGGAGGGAAATTCAGCGCCTGGATAGTAGTAGAATTTGATGGTACGGACAAAACCCTGATTCACAAATTCCTTGAAAGACTTGAAAACAAGAATGCAAAAGTAATGAAGTACTCTGTTGAAGCAGGAAGATGGGGATATGATACACTGATTGCGAATATCCTTGTGAAAGACGTTGCCCACCTTACTTCAGTGATGGAGAGTCTCAGGGGCATGAAGGGTGTTCAGAACGTCAAGAGATTCGGAGGAGTAGCGTGAGGGCTGTAGTTCAAAGAGTTAATAGAGCAAGTGTGTTAGTGGATGGTAAAGTAACAGGAAAGATAGATAATGGGCTTCTGGTGTTGGTCGGTGTTGGCCGGGAGGATAGCAGGAAAGACGCGGAATGGTTGGTAGACAAGACTCTGAACCTGCGTATCTTCGAAGACGAAAACGGGAAAATGAATCTTTCACTAATAGATGTCTCGGGGGCACTTCTTGTGATTTCGCAGTTCACAATTATGGGAGATGCTAGGAAAGGTCGACGCCCCTCTTTTACTGATGCCGCTGAGCCAGAGGTAGCCATGGAGCTCTTCAACGATTTTCTTCAGACAGCGTCTAAGACTGTGAAAGTTGAGACAGGGGTCTTCCAGGCACACATGAATGTGGAACTTGTGAATAGTGGCCCCGTAACGATCCTACTGGATTCAAAGAGAGTATTTTAGGAGGTGTTCTTGTGAAAAGGTCCTTGAAATTTCTTCTTATCGTGATAATGGTATCGGCGGTCGGGGCAATTGTAGTCTCTGAAACCGGTGCAGGACCATCTGAGCCTGCAAAAATCGCATTTGCCGATATGCAGAAAGTTCTTGAAGCTACAAAAGATTGGGTAACTTTGAACACCGATTATCAGAAAGACACACAGTTCTATCAGAGTCAGCTTGACAGTCTGAGCAAGGAGTATCAAGATCTGGCAAATTCTGGTGCAGGACAGGATGCACTTCTGCAGAAACAGCAGGAGATTCTTGCCAAGAAAAGTCAGTACGAACAGACACTGGAAACTACTTACAATGCAAAACTGCAGGTCATAATGGAACAGGTTAACAAGCGAATTAAGGATTACGCAACATTCATCGGGATCGACATGGTTATCTCTAGTGAGATAGTCGTTTATGGTTCTGCTGCATATGATATTACCGACGCAATAATTGAGTACATGAAAGGTTTTCAGAATTGAGTGATCCTTCTTATCTGAAGTGCGAGCATCTTGACAAGCGCTATGGAAGAAGAAGAGTATTGAAAGATGTCTCATTGGAGGCATCTTCTCTTGAGGTGGTTGGTCTCCTGGGGCCAAATGGGGCCGGGAAAACAACCGCCTTCAAGTCGATTCTTGGAATCGTTATTCCTAACTCAGGTAGTATCTTTCTTGATGATGAAAACATAACGCATCTCCCAATTCATGAAAGGTCAAGGAGAGGAATCGCTTACCTACCGCAAGAAACGTCGATTTTCAGAGGCCTTACTGTAGTTGAGAATCTGACAATGGTTATGAGACTCACGGGTCAGGAAGACAATTGCTATGAAAGGGCAAGCGAGATTCTTGACGAGTTTGGAATTCTTTCGCTGAAAGATCAAGTTGCTTCTCTTATATCAGGAGGAGAAAAGAGAAGACTGGAAGTTGCAAGAACAATGACTCTTTCCCCGTCATTTATACTATTGGACGAACCTTTCGTAGGAATTGATCCGATGACTGTAAAGGATATTCAAAAGATGATTAGGAAGTTGAAGAGCAGGGGGATTGGAGTTATTGTAACAGATCACGATGTCTCTTCAATAGCTAAGGTTGTCGACAGGCTTTACGTTCTGTACAAGGGAGAAGTGATCTCCTCAGGTGACCCGGAGGTCGTGCTCGCAGATAGTCAGGTTGTTGAGAAATATCTGGGAAGTGATGAATGATGCTTCACGTAGCAGTTGTTGGATATTCGGGTTCTATCAACAACAGCCCTGTAAAGGAGCTTCGAAGTATTTGCGAAGAAGTCGGAAAGTTGCTTGCCAGACACGGGCATGTTGTCATGACCGGTGGAAGAGATGGAGTTATGGAACTTGTTTCGAGAGCCGTCTCTAAAGAAGGAGGCCGGGTAGTTGGAGTTCTCCCTGCCGGCGATGAAGGCAACAATCACATTGAGGTTAGAATTCGAACCGGAATGGATTTTGCTTTGAGATCAGTGATACTCACCAAGTCTGCCGATGTAGTAATATCTATGGGAGGTCAGGCAGGGACATTACTTGAGATTATCT
Source organism: Mesotoga sp. (assembly GCA_011620045.1). GTDB lineage: Bacteria > Thermotogota > Thermotogae > Petrotogales > Kosmotogaceae > Mesotoga. The sequence goes on along the minus strand of WOZY01000132.1, from coordinate 812 downwards.
CCTCGTATTCATACGGACGCCCAGTAATTCTTCTGGAAAATACAGGTGGTTGGACCGACAGAATCAGATCGGTACTTATAGATGACAAGTATCTGGACGAGAGAAAAACAGTCGAAATAAAAGTGGCAGGTAGTCTTGAAGATCTTGAGAGGTTCCTTAAGGAGGCAGACAATGGTAAGGTGTAGATTTGCGCCAAGTCCTACCGGCAATCTTCACGTTGGCGGTGTGAGGACAGCGCTATTTAACTGGTTGTTCGCGAAAAACCAAAATGGAAGTTTTGTGCTGAGAATAGAAGATACCGATACTGAGCGTTCTGAGAAGATATTTGAAGATCAGATTCTCTCCTCAATGAAATGGTGCGGTCTTGACTGGTCGGAGGGGCCGGATATTGGTGGAGATTTCGGGCCCTACAGGCAGAGTGAGCGAGTAGAGCTTGGCTTCTACGATAAATGTGCTGAAGAGCTTATTGAAAGGGGTCTTGCGTATTATGCTGTCTATTCTAAATCCGATCAGGAGAATATTCTGCGGACCTCGGCTGAGCTCCCCGAATTGGCAGACGATGAGGTCTATACCGTCAAGTTCAAGATTCCGGTAGGCAAGACGCATTTTTCCGATCTTTCAAAGGGGGAGATGACCTTTGAGAATGAGAACTTCTCTGACTTCATAATAATTAAGTCCAATGGATTTCCTACCTACAATTTTGCAGTGGTCGTCGATGATCACATGATGGACATCACACACGTTTTCAGAGGGGAGGATCATCTTACAAACACTCCCAGACAGATAATGATATACAGGGCCCTCAACTGGGA
>WOZY01000150.1 GCA_011620045.1 Mesotoga sp. | reverse complement strand
TATATAGTAAGTGTCATCGATAGCTTACTTTGGCTACACCATCCTTCATACAAGAACCGAATCCGTAAGCCACCGAGTTCGTATCCATTCCAGGCAGGTAGAAGACGGTTATCATCTCGTCGACATCTTGTCCCGAAGTCTCCCAGATTTGGCGCGTGATATTCTCGAGTTCGACCTCGCTCACAACTGATTTCTTCAGTATGATTCTCGCAGTACGCCTACGCCAGGCTCTTCCAAAATCCCTGACAGTAAGTACCGTATATGAGTCTTCAAGGTTCGAAGTCAACTCAAAAATCTCCCTCCTGTATTAGTTGAAATTATTATACAACATGTTACAGATCAATTCCAACTGATACACGTAATGCAGTCGGTAATTTATTCTCTACAATTCGCAAACGAAACTACTTAGAATTGTTTCTCTAGACGGAAAACAGAAGACCGATTGTCCTGATTGATTCAGAGGCTTGACTAGACTTCCGGACAGCTAGATCCAGAATAATTCAGGCAGAATTGAAGATTCGCATCGCTATTAACTGAGCGTTGCGCAGAAAGGACAGTGCTAGAGACTTCTATTGTTGTTTCTAACCTATGTTGCTTCTTCCAATCCCAGGTACCTTGCGGCAGTGAGGGCAGAAGTATACTGCCGTTTTGCTGAACAAGAAGCCCGGCCCCTTCTGCTTATAGAAAAATCGGAAAGATCTGACTCACAATAAGGACACTTCGGTTTCAGCTCTTCTTTTCTAATCATGTTCAACTAACTCAGCTCCTCAAAATCTGGATTCTCTGCTAACATTTCGCTCTCATAAAGATAATCACAGATATAATAGCACAAGAAAAAGCCTAGTTCGGGAGAAGTTTCGTGAAACCCTTTGCCCTTATCAGAATCTCCTGAATCGACTCCCTGAAGAGAACCCCTCCCGAAATCGTGTCGACCTTCACAAGTTCGCAAAGCGCAGATTCTGCTTCGGTGCACAGATTAAGGATTTCGGAGATCTCTTCTTCTGTCAATGTCTGAGCGGACTTAAGAAGTCTTGCTGAGACTATTCCTGACGCACTACGAAGTGCCTTTCCCCAAAGTGAGAACTCCATAATCCATGGTTCGATTTCTTCCAGCAGACTGGCTGGCAACTTCTTTTTAAGAACCTCGGCCGATTCAGAAACCCTCGTCGCCTCTTCCATGAGTAGTTCTTGTACTCGTGACCAACTGTTCTGAGATACCTGAAGCTCTAAAGAGTCTCGAGTATCAACAAGCCTCTTCGACTGGCCTCGATGAACAGGACTCATTAGATAGTATTCGCAGAAGATCTTCATCTCTTTTTCGCACGACGGGGCAATCTCCTTGATAGCGCGAGACCAGGATTTTTCGACCTCGAATCCGTAAGGATCTGACAGGAATTCGGCAGCAGAGCCGAGAGCTATTTTCGATGCGCAGGGCTGGATCATTGGGTTTAGCACAATTCCCTCACTGTGTTCAACTATCTCGGGAGCTCTTCCTTCATACGGACCGACGTGCAGCTCGGGGATCATGAAAGCATCGTTTACGGGATAATTATCCCAAAACAATGGCTTTCTCTCGAATGCCATTTCGGCCAACTTGGCATTTTCGGCTGAAATTCTTTCCGAGCAGACACTGGAGCCTGTCCACATAATCGAGATTTCCCTGTCGATTTCTTTGCCGAGCGTTCTCATGTACTCGGTGATCTCTTCGGCGTGGTACTGAGTGGGACATACAATGAACCTGGAAATACCATCTACTTTCTCTTTAAGCGATCTGTACACTGTATTTGCGAAAAAGGATTGGGCCTGTGCAAGAGAAGTGAACTCTTTCATGTCCTCTTCATGGATAAGAGTCTCTGGAATATCATCGTAGAAAAGCGCAAAAGAGCGAACGCCAAGATCTGCCATTTCTATGAACTTCGAAACCATTATGTCAATATCTTCATCGCTAGAGTACTTCACGGCAAGTCCGGGGCTGACGGAAAATACAACTGTTACCCCCGATGCCGAACCTTCAACGAGCAATTTTGAGAACTCGCTCTTGAAATTCTCGCCGTACATATCTCGCCATCTCTTCCTGTGGAGCTGATCGTCTTTCGGAGCGTATATGTATAGATTGTAACCGTGCTCTCCCAAGAACTTTATGATCTCTCGCCTCTTCTCCATTGTCCAGGGCGTACCGTAGAATCCCTCAACAACGCCCCTAATCTCGAAATTCATGAAACTCAACTCCTTAGGTCCTTCTATTTTAAAAAAGTCTATCATGACATTTTCGTTTCTGCAGAAATCTGCGCTTTCCAGGAGTGGAAATTTGACAGAAGATTCAATGACGGCGGAGAGTTTCGACAAATGGCACCTAATTCTAGGTAGGTTTTGTCTCTGAACGCTATAATTGTAAATAGTCTATTGAAGGAGGTAGGTGGAATGAAAATAGGTCTGATCACTGATAATACAAGTAATTTGACCCCTGAAGAGATACAGAAATATGACGTGCGAATCGTTTCGCTGTATATCAGTAGAGGTAGTATGTACTCCAAGTCTGTTGATCTCGATCTAGACAAGTACTACGAGGAGCTGGGTTCTGCCTCAGAACTGCCCAGTACATCACAACCTTCTCCCCAAGACTTCATAGAAGTCTTCGAGGAGGCTCTCAAAACATACGATGCGTTGATAGTTCCCGTTCTTTCGGGTAAACTGAGCGGAACAAACGTTTCTGCAACTATTGCCGCAAGAGACTTCGAACAGCCCATACATGTAGTCGATTCGCAGCTGATCGCCGACGGAACAGGACTACTTGTGAAAAACCTAGGTGATTTGATTCAGAAAGGAGCTTCCTTACAAGAGCTAGTCGAATACGGTTCGAACTTCTACAATAAGACGAGGACCTTCTTTTCAACTGATGACCTGAGTTACTTGCAAAAGGGTGGAAGGATAGGAAAGGCCAAAGCTCTCATGGGAAACCTATTGAAGATGAAGCCGGTAATGCGGCTTGACGAGGGTGAGCTTAAACCGGTAGAAAACGTCAGGGGGAATAAGAAACTGCTTGAAAGCCTGGTTAGCCACGTTTTCGAGGAGATCCCGGTCGAGAATCTCCGAAGAGCGAGAGTGCTGACGATCTGGAGAAAGGAAGATGCAGTAGTTGTGGAGAAGATGCTCCGTGAAGAGGCTCCCGAAGCAGAAATCGAGATTAGAATTATTGAGCCGATTATCGGTACTCATCTCGGCCCTCAGGGAATAGGTATAATAAGCGAAATGAAATAGAAAAATACCGACCTTTTCTGAACC
>WOZY01000070.1 GCA_011620045.1 Mesotoga sp. | reverse complement strand
GTGAAACAAGGGATTAACCTCATTATTGAACTGATCAAGCATTATTGAACCGGGATTACTCTTGAGAAAGCTCTTAGCTTCATCATACGAACCGGATATTCCTTTATCAGAGAGAGTTCTTATCACTTTCGCGCCAAAGGCTTCCATAAGCTTGACTCGTTCAATACTAGCTGATTCAGGCATGAAAATAACCGACCTGTAACCTCTCGAAGCGGAAAGCATTGCGATGGCGATCCCCGTGTTGCCGCTTGTTGGTTCAACGATGGTCATTCCTTTTCTGAGAAGACCTTTCCTTTCAGCATCAAGCATCATTCCAAGGACAGTCCTGTCCTTAATACTACCTCCGGGGTTGTTTTTCTCGATTTTCAGAAAGATAGTCGCAGAACTTTTGAGAGAACTGAGTTCCATCATGGGCGTATTACCTATAAGATCATGAAATACCATTTCGTTTACACCTCCACATTCTTCGCACTCTTATGAATTCTTGCAGGTATGCCTGTTGCCAGAGAGCCTTGAGGAACATGCTCAAGAACTACACTGTTCGCGCCGACTCTCGCGTTGTCGCATACGTATATTGGCCCTAACACTTTCGATCCCGCCCCAAGTATAACGTTTCTGCCAATGTCCGGGTGACGCTTTCCCTTCATCACATTCTTTGATCCCAGAGTCACTCCGTGATAAATAAGCGTTCCCGTTCCCACTGAAGCTGTCGAACCTATAACAACGCCTACACCATGATCAATTACAACGCCACCTTCTATTCGAGCGGCAGGGTGAATATCCATTGAATAAAGGATCCTTGAAATGTAATGGAGGACTCTGGCAAGGAAACCAAGCCTGTTTTTCCAGAGAAGAGTGGAAATCCTGTATAGCAAGAGACCATGAAAACCCGCAGAGAAGAGAATGATGTGCCATTTTCTGGAAGCTGTCGGGTCCTTCTCAAGATAGGACTCTATGTCCATAGAGATATCTATCAGTGTTTGCTTTATGTGGTTCATCCCCTTCACTGTATCACCTTCAATTGTAATTATCTGTTTTAAGTATACCGTTTTTATCGGCATTAGAGTTAACGGTTTGTGAAGGCAGTTCGTTTGTGGAGCGCTGCAAATAACAAGGAGAAGAAGATGGCAATTGCCATACCGGTTATTCCTGTGGCAGTGTACACTCTCACAATTCCAAATGCGCGAATAAGTACACCGCCAAGTACGGAGCCAAGAAGATAGCTCAGTCCTGTAGTTGATATCCAGTAGACTGTAAGTGCCCTGGTAGCTTTGCTGGCTTCAAATCTGGTATGAATGTAATTCATGACCGAGTAATAGACTACGATATAGTTAATGCCGTGAAGCATTTGGAGAAGGAGAAAGATAGGAAAAGAAGTCGCCATCGATGTCAAAAACCATCGAAGGCCGGTTGCAAAGATTCCTATCACGAGAAGGCGTGTGTTGCCCAATCTCTCAACAACCTTCTCTGCGAAGAAAAGGAAGGGAACTTCGGAAAAAGCCATTAACGAAAACGCGAACCCTGCTGAGGAAACATCAAATCCCCTTTCACTGGTTAGGACTGGCAAAAACGTTGCTCCAAACGCTCCAATAGTAATGGAGGCGACACCGGCCAGTAGAAGTAGATAGAATTGAAGTGGCAAAGATGAACTATCAATCTCTTTATCTGACCTTTTCAGCTTCCTTCCCGTCGGATAGGTTCTGCTTACCAGGGCCACTGTAGATAGTGACACCGTGGCCATTATGAAGATAGAGACAAATCCGTACTTCAGTATGATTCCCGATATAAGGGCCGTTATAGAATAACCAATCGTACCGAATAATCTTACGCGATCGAAGTGTTTACCTTTGTTTCTCAAAGAAGGAACGACCACCGACTCCGCGATAGGTATGATGCTCACAACGAAGAATGCGAAGAAACACATTGCAATCAATGAAGTTTCAAAGTCTGGTGAAACGAAGACTGCCCAGACAGAGACTGCCGAGACGACTGAGGCTATTCCCATAACAGATGGCCCCCCTATCCTGCTTGATCGCCTGAACCAAAAAGGATTTGCAATAATTGAGAGGGTAGGAGTGACCGCCATTAGAATCCCGATCTCTATTGATGAAAAGCCTTTGCTGTGGAAGAACTGACTGAACAGAGCCGTAACGCTTAGATTTGAGTAGATAAAGATTTCTGTCGCTATCTCGCGAGCGCTGGAAGAGGCTCTAGAAAGAAAAAACGGCACCGATTATCACTCCTCCTAGTGTAAAATTCCGTTGGGGGTGAATGTATTGTCGAAATGTTGTTTATCTTTGTTGATGCTTATCATACCACTAATGGTTCTGGGAAGCACGGGCCTACACGTGATTCTTTCGCCTTCATTAACTCTTGATAATATATCATCTGTCACGAGTAGCTACGAGCCAGATTTAGAAGATCTAAACAGGTACATGCGGATTCCGGCGATCTTTTCAGGGGGTTTGGAGATAACGTTTGGTAATTCGAGATTGTACGTGAACATGGACTTGAGGCAGGAGTTTTCAGATTATCTTATGGGAGAGTGGTTCAGCAATCTACCGCTTTCCACGACTTCCTTTCTTCCGGCCGTTGACATGAACTTTCCCAGACTGGGTTACTTCGAGAGGAGAGATGCAAATTCGTTGATTTCTTTGGGCAGGCGAAAACTGAGTTTAGGCAGTTCTACTTACAGTTTTGTTCTCTCCAATACTCTGCCGTATTTCGACCACCTGTGGATTGAGTTGAATGGCAAAGCCAAATCAGGAGAGTATCTTTATAATTTCTTTGTGATATCTTCCGACAGAGCAGTTGCCGGAGGACCCAAGACACTTCTCGGCCACCGCTTTGGATACATGAATGACAACTTGAAACTGACTTTCGGCGAGGAAAACCTCGTGTATGGAGTCTACCCGGATCTGCAGGATCTCGGACCGTTCTTGATTTACCACCATACCTATCAAAGCAACTCAAATGTCACTGCCACACTTGCAGCAGAGATAAAGCTAAGCGATGTAATAGCTTATGGCGAGTTCACACTTGATGATTTTAGACTTTCGACGGAGAGTCCTAATTCCAATCCCACGGCCTTTGGTTGGCTTGCAGGTTTTTCCTGGAAAATATCTGATGGCTTGCCCTATTGCGGACTAAAATTCACTGAATCAGAGAACGAAATCAGAGATCGAACACTTTTGAATAGCGGCGGACTTAGAGTGCGGATCGAACACTACCACGCGACTACCTATCTATACAATAGAAGTACAAGCATCGGCAAGTTCACTTAC
>WOZY01000276.1 GCA_011620045.1 Mesotoga sp. | reverse complement strand
GAACAATGCGCTCCGGGAGGCGGATATGCTTTAGGAACGGGCAACACCGTCGCCAACTACATCCCGGTGAAAAACTACCTGACAATGCTGGAGGCCGGAAATGAATTTAACTCTCTATAGATACTGCAAACCGGGTTCCGATTCGGTCCGTTAATGGTAGAACGCGAGAAAAACATCTCAGTCCTGAAAGGCATACCTTTCGACATAGATGCGGCTTCGCTTGGGGAAAGCCTTCGGATCAGAGCCGGTTCCGAGGAAGAGGCTACTCTCAAAGAGCTGGTCGAGTGTGCTCGCAAAATTGCCAACCCAAAGGCGATCTATCGAACCTGCTTCGTCAACTGCATAAACGGAGACGAAGTCACGATAGAAGGAGTTCGCTTCAAAAGCCGTCTCCTGTCGGAAAAACTCCATTCGGTCGGTAGAGTCTTCCCGTTCGTCTTAACTTCAGGGCGAGAACTTGACGACTACCGGCTAGATCGCACGGACTTCTTCAAGGTCTTTCTCTGGGACAGTTTGATGGAGCACATACTCCGTGAGGCGACCGGGTTCCTAAGAAGGGAGATTTCAAGGAATAACCTGATAGAAAATCTCGTTTGGATGTCTCCGGGTTCGGGAGATGCGGAGATCTGGCCTTTGCAGCAGCAGAAGGAGTTATTTTCCTTGATTGGAACTGTAAAGCAAGAAATTGGTGTCGAACTGAAGGAATCTTTTCTCATGATTCCGACCAAGTCGATTTCGGGAATTGCCTTTCAGTCCGAGAAGGATTACAGGAGCTGCATGGTCTGCAGAAGGGCTAACTGTCATTACAGAAGCGCACCATTTGATCGGAAGCTTAGGGACTCACTTGAATAGAATAGCCCAGTCCGCAAAAGCAGGCCAGTCTCGCCGACGACAAAGAGCCCGCTCCAGTGTCGCTTTCGAGTGAACGGATAGGCTAGATAGAATCGACGATACCGATGAGGAGAGAGGATGAGTGATGAAAGAAGCTGTGTATAAGGTCACATTCCTGCCTTCGCAAAGGACAGCGACGGCAAAGAGAGGCGATATTCTGCTTTGTGTTTTGAGAAGGGAATCGCAGCCAGTAAATGCCATATGCGGCGGAAGGGGAAACTGTGGGAAGTGCAAGGCCCTTGTGGTTGAAGGAAGCGAGGCCTTTCCTCTCACCCTTACCGAGACAAGACTTCTGACACGAGAAGAGATTGCGGCCGGATACAGGCTGAGCTGCCAGTTCAAAGTCACGACCGATGTCAGAGTTAAAACAGAGGATATAGCAGTGGATTCTGCGGTTTCCAAACCGCCTCTTCCGAAGGCCTTGATACGAGAGATATCTCCACATGTTAGACTCGAAGAGTTTTCTCTTTCAAGGCCGGATATTTATGACCAGACTTCAGACTATTCAAGGCTAATGAGTGCTCTCGTTACCGAAAGACCACGAATTGACAGATTGAATCTTCTGAGAATGCTTCCGCATATCATAAGAGAGATAGACTACAGAGGCCTGGCGGTCATGTACGGAAGCGAAGTAATCGACATACTACCTTTCTCGGACGAAAGTGGCATCTTCGGCGTAGCGATCGACATAGGCACGACAACCCTCGCAGTTTACCTGGCAGATCTCAAGTCGGGGGAGATCGTTGCGGTTCGATCTGCTCCCAATCCCCAGTCTGCATATGGTCAAGACGTCATTTCCAGGATCGATTACACAATAAAGAGAGATAAGGGAATCGATGAACTAAGAACGACAGTTTTGACAACACTGAATAAGCTGATCGACGATCTTTGCAAAGAAAGCGCAGTATCAAAGGAAAGGATCTACGATACCTCGATAGTGGGAAACACGACGATGATCCATATCCTTCTCGGAATAAGCCCCGAGAGAATCTCCTCCTCACCTTTCATACCGGCATTCACGGGAGGAAAGGTATTCGAGTCGCAGGAATTGGATTTAGAAGAGTCCATTCCAAATTCGAAAATCTACATAATGCCGGGAATCTCCGCCTATGTGGGCTCGGATATCACGGCCGGTATTCTCTCGTCGGGATTTGTCGAAGATTCCGGCAACGTTCTCCTCGTAGACATCGGAACCAACGGGGAGATGGCCCTCAAAAGGGGCGACAAAATCTTCGCCTGTTCTACTGCGGCAGGTCCGGCATTCGAAGGAGGCAATATAGGCCAGGGAACTATTGCCAGGCCGGGAGCGGTGGATCATGTGTGGTTCAATGGAGAAGGTATCGGGTTCAGTACAGTGAATGGTTCTAATGCTTCTGGAATCTGTGGTTCTGGACTGATAGACGCGATTGCTGTAATGATAGATGCGGGTATTCTGGGCGAATCGGGACGAATCAAAGGAGAATACTTCGAACTTGACGGTCCAGCGGGTAGAGTGCGGATAAACAAGAGAGATATTCGTGAAGTGCAGCTTGCAAAGGCAGCTATTCGAGCAGGAATATCCGTCTTGATGGACCTGGCCGGCATCGAGACACGAGATATCGACCGGATTTTGCTTGCCGGAGCCTTCGGCAACTACATCGATCCCAAAAATGCTCTGCGAATAGGTATGCTTCCTAAAGTGCCTGTCGAAAGAGTTTCACCCGTCGGTAATGCGGCAGGTTTAGGGGCAGTTCTGGCAGTTCTGGATAGCGGGATTCGAGAGAGAGCGGAAAATCATAGCAACGAGATATATTATGTTGAACTATCTGGCAGAAAGGATTTCAACGAGATCTTCGTTGACAATCTTGCCTTCAGGGAGGGATAAGAAATGGCTTTCAATAGATCAATCATACCTTTGCTCGGCGCGCCGGGTGCTAGACTGACGGGAACAAAGCTTAAAGAGAATCTCACGAACGCGGAAATCCAGTTTAACTCTTTGGCCAAGCTTATGGAGGAGTTTCAGCCCGACGGGATCTTTTTCATGATGGATCTGACGGTCGAGGCCGAAGCGCTTGGACTGGAGATCGGTTTCCCTGAGGATGACAATCCTTACGTGAAGGAACATCCCATAAAGGGACCGGATGAACTGTCCTCTGTCGAGAACTCCTGGAGGGGAGTATCCGGGAGAATGCCGGTCTTCACAGAAGTTGCGGATAAAATGGCAAGAGAGCTACCGGGAAAGAGGGGCAGCTATGTTATCGGTCCACTTAGCCTTGCAGGAGAACTGGTTGGCGTTACAGACCTCTGTATGAAACTGATAGAAGAGCCGGATTTTGCAGAGAACGTAATAGACTTTTGTGCTAGGGTTGTACGTGATTACTCGAGAGTACTAGTCGACCACGGTGCAGACATGATAGCAGTTCTGGAACCGACGGCGGTGCTCTTATCTAAGAGGCAGTTCAGACGTTTCGCGCTTCCGTATTTCGAAAAGCTCAGATCAGAGCTTTCAAAACCCTTGATTTATCACATCTGCGGAGACACGGAACACATAGTAGAACCTATGGGCGCCAGCGGAGCCTACGGACTGAGCCTTGACAGCATGGTAGACCTGAAAGCTGCAGCGGAGATAATTCCCGAAGATGTGTTCCTTATCGGCAACATAGATCCGGTTAAGGTCTTTCTTCAGTCAAGCGAAGAGGAAGTCGAAAGAGAAACGAAAAGACTTCTGAAGAAAATGGAGAATGTACCCAATTTCATCCTCAGTTCCGGCTGTGACATACCCCTGGAGACTCCTCCGGAGAACATCGCCGCCTTCGTAAGGACGGGGAGGGACTATCGGTCGGAATAGACCATTCAGAATCGAGAAGAAAAGCCGTCTGTTCATCGGGCATTATTAGAACCGTATTCGCATGCGCAGTCAAAGAGCGTCATGATTTTCTCAGGAGGTATTTCGGTCTGAATATTGTGAATAGGAGCAAAGACAAAGCCTCCACCTGGCGCGAAAATATCTATTCTCTTCTTGACATCATCTTCAACTTCTTTGAGGCTTCCAAAAGGAAGTGTGTGTTGAGTATCGCAGCCGCCTCCCCAGAAGACTATGTCCTTCCCGAATTCCCTCTTCAGCCTTTCAGGCTCCATGTTTCTAGCGTCTGTCTGAACGGGATTCAGTATCTGGATACCGACATCGATAAAATCCGGAATGAATGGATAGATAGACCCACAGGAATGCAGGAAGATAAATAACTCCGGCTTTCTTGAGTGTATGAAGTCACACACAGCTTTCAACCTGGGTTTAAAAATAGATCTGAAGACTCTCGGAGATATGGCCGTGTTTTCCTGAGTACCGTAATCGTCGCCAATTTGGATTATATCTATCTCATCTCCGACGGCGGCGAGATATCTTTCTAGATCTATCTGATAACTTTCGAGAAGTCGGTCAAGGAAATACTCCATGAGAGGGAGGTCGGTTATCAATCTCTCCATGAATTCTTGATAGCCAAAAAGAGAATGTCCCGCCTCAAGAAAATTGCCCCCGAATGCACCTATCACGGCGCATTCAGTTGAATTGCGAATTTTGGCCAGCTGCCTCTTAAGAAACTCAGTTTCTTGGTCTGTTAGTTTTGGTCCGACTACCATATCTATTTCCTCTCTACCAGTCGCCCCGTGAAGAGGGAAGTAGCTCCGATCGAAATAATGACCCCCCTGTGGCATTCGCGCGACTTCTATGCCATCTCTCGAGATCACTAATGAACCATCTTCTTCTTTCTTCGGATCGAATCCTTGTGGGAATAGGTATTTGGAGCTATGCTTGAAGAGATCACACTCAACCCAGGAGTCGATTCTCGTTCCAAATCCTCCATTAAGTCTCTTTAGCTCAATCACATCTGAATGGATTTCTTTCCTGACACATTCATCTACGTGGGCAAGCATCTGGTGAACATCGAAGACTTTGACAGAAAGCTCACTGAAACCAAGAAGATCACAAAGCCTTCTGTACGCCGCCGCATGAATTCCTGTCGATCTCATTCCTCCTAGATCGATCGGAACTCTGTCTGATTCAGAATGTCTCATTGCAGAGACTATTCTTTCCCTAGATGTCACTTGAGTCTCCTTGGTCTCCAAGTCTGCCGTTTGCCAGTCCGTTGTTGGCTGTCTTTACATCTCTTTCTCCTCAAGGATACGCTCACTGTAGAGGAGTTCCGCGTAGTTGTTCAAGAGTTCTCTGGAGTGGTCCACAATTCGGAAGGGATCTCCGCCTTTCCACATTCTGGTTGCCAGGACCGGGTATCGTTTCGGCAACCTTTTGAACTTGAAAGTCTCCCCAATACCTTCGAAGTATTCATTATTGACGTGCGTACAATTCAGAAGGCAGAGGGCAGTTCTCATTTCTAGCAAGGTCTCTATCACAGCGCAGTAGATGTCCTTGTACCTCTTCCTTGCAATGCAAGAGAAAATTCTACCGCACGACTCGAAAACAAGATCAGAAAGATTATCCTTAAGAGCCTTCCTTAACTTCTCCTGAGGAAGACTTGAAGCGATAGAAGAGTAATACGAAGGCTTCGATTTATCACGGGCAAGAACAACAAGATTCTTTACAAGTCCGGCATAAAAGGGCCATTGAAGATCAGGCTCTTCAAGAATCAAACGAAGCTTCGCCTCCGTAATCGAGTTCACCGTAATGGGAACAGTACCCTTCAAGAAAGACTTTCGGGGGACCTCTTCTCTGGTTATCACAAGCATTTCTAGATCCGACCAGTGAGTATCGGTCCCTCTTGAGGCAGAACCATGCAGGCTGAAGCAAATTAGATTTTCATTAATCTCTCTCGAAACCTTTCTGGAAATCTCCAGAGCCAAGTTGCACCTCTCCTCATGTATCAGGCGATCTCCACCTTCTTGTACCCCAAAACAGTCTTTTCTGAGACTGCTTCACAGATCATAGATTGTTCAGTAGAACTTCTTTCGGATTGCCATGGAGAATCCGTTCGGCAATCTTCATCGCATGTGGGAGTGTGATAGTTTTCTCACTGATTTTCTCCTCCAGAACTTTCGCGATGTTTTCTCTTGCCATCTTCATCTTAAGGTGCCCGTAGATCGCGTCAACGAATGCATAATCCCCGCCAAAGTCCATTATCTTGTTGTAAGGCACAGCATCCGGGAACTCACTCAACGCATTGCGGGCAGAAAATGGAGATATTATGAGCGCCGAGCACATGTCAACATAGACGTTAGGATAGGTCTAGGCCAGAGCTGCAGTCACTCCAGTATACGCATACCCTGTGTGAAACAAATCGAACTTAACTCCAGGGTATTTCAAGAAAAGGTTCTCCAGAAGCTCCGGATTTGAGTTGCTTAGCGTTCTACGATTACCTTCTAGGAGCCCGGTGTGAAACTGAATGAAAAGACCACGTTCATTTGCCGCGGAAAGTATGTGATGCATCACATAATCCTGCACTGTTTCGGGAATCAAGAAGGCTTTGTTTCGACCGGAACATCTTCTGTTCCTTTCTTCAAGGGCCTTACGAAACGCTGCTTTGGCATCGTCGGAATTCACTTCTTCAAATCTAATCGGCCTTTGTTAGGCCAGAGCGCTCTTCAGGCCAACGTTGCCGTTCGAAAGATTCTCGTCTAACTCCCTATCGAAGACTTCGAGCCAGTCGTTGAGCGATCTTATTTCTACGGTGTAGGTCTCCAGCCATCCCACCATATCGAATTCCGGTGGCATGGGAATAATGTAGTTTTGTGGCTGCCAGACCCTCCTGAACAGATTTTTATCGCACTCGAACCTGCTAGTCCATGGGTCGATTATCGCAAGCTCGATATTACATAGATCCTTCAGGACCTCCCTCATGTGTCCTGGCTTGTTTGCCTCCTTGAATTTCTCTCCGAGCTCCTCTATGGTTGAACCCCTTATTCCGTCGATCCCGTATATCTCTCTTACCGAGTGATCGAGAGCCCTTCCGTAACCGGTGTGCCTGCAGAACTTCCAGTAAGGTTCGATAAGTTCCCATCGCTGGAAGAGATCTCTCTCACTATCTCTAGCGATAGCCAGGACCTTCGGGTCGAGCCCTGAAGAGATCATATCGGAGCTCATGTAGTGAATGAGAAACTCTTGAAGAGCATCGTCGCGTCCCTGGAGCAAATCTTCCGAATGGACCAGGTGTTCGTGAGTGTCGATCACCGGGATTTGTCTTATGTAACCTAGGATCTCTTCATAGACTTCCATTTTCTTCCCCGATTCCATATCTATTTATTGCTGAAGCGACGATTCTGTTAATGAGATCGCCGTAGCTCCAGCCCTTGGCCTCGGCCATCTTAACGATATCGGAGTAGTCCGGTACAAGGAGAGGAAGGGAATTGACCTCAAGGAAGTAGATCCTACCCTCATCATCCATTCTCAAGTCGATACGGCAATAGTCCTTTAGGTCAAGCACCTGGAAGACCCTCATCGAAAACTCGCTTATTACTGTTTCCTCTCTCTGCGAGATCTTCGCAGGACAGATGTAATTCGTCTCGTCACCGTGAAACTGCTTCACTCTATAAGAATAAAATGATTCGAGATAATCGGGCAACGACGAGAAATCTATTTCCATGATCGGAAGAACTTCACTGCCAACAATTCCAACGGTGAACTCTCTTCCTTCAATGAATCTCTCAACTAGAGCGGCCTGTTCAAAGCTCTCGTGAATACGTGAAACCGCTTTCTGCATGTCATCAACGCTTTCCACAACCGAGTCCTTCCAGATACCCTTTGCGCCGCCTTCCTTAACGGGTTTGACGATTGCAGGTGTGAACGGAAGGTTGTCAGCGGTATCTCCGGGACGAACCGAAAAGAATTCGGGAGTGGATATTCCGCAGGCCTTCATAATTAACTTTGTGAGTGTCTTGTTTATACAAAGAGCGTTAGCCGTAGTTCCCGAGCCGGTAAAGGGTACTCCCAGAAGATCCAGCACGGCCGGAAGATGGACCTGCCTCTCGACATTGCCTATACCGGTAGTTAGATTGAATACGAGATCAGTGCCTCTAAGCCTGCCAACAGTATCGATCTCAAATGGTCTCGAATCAACTTCAAAGCTTTTCTCGAGTGAGTTCACAACACTATTGACCATCTCTTCATGATGAAGATCGAGTGGCGTGTCATGAACGACGGTGATTCTCATAGCATTCCTCCTAGGATTTCTTCAAAGTATCACTATAAAAGAATTGTACAGACTCCTAATTCTTGACTTCCAAACTAAGATCAAAGGAAGGGAAATCCCAGTCTCAAAAGCTAGAGTGGACTGCAATGGGTATTGCTAATAAAGCTCACCACTTTAGGTCGTAAAGTTAAGAATCTCTTCCCTATCGAATTCTCTGGCAACGGCAAGCGCTCTTCCCCTGCACCAGATGGAAGATCTCCCTTGCGCCCTGTCTCTGCCTACAATTCCAGTCGCCATTGGATTTATGAGATAGCGAATCTTCTCTCTACCTGACGATGCCTTGATTGGGCCGTCACGAAACCAGATCCTTTCTTGCGTTGAGCCACTCAATCTTCCCTTCCAAAAGGCAAAGTTGCAAGAAGGAACAAGAACGGTTTCACAACCTGCGGCATCCAGTTTCTCTATTTCACTCTGAAAGAACATGTCATAGCAAATTGCAATACCAATCACTCCGATCTCTGTGTGCACGACGTTATGTTCTTGCTCTCCTCTGGAAAAGATAATGGAACTCTCGGCTTTAGTGAGATTGTGTTTGAAAGCCTTTGCTACAACTTTTCCCGAAGGGTTGAAGAAGTAGGCGAGGTTGTAGAGCTTTCCATCACGAATGAATCTCCCTTTCTCTGATTCCGTGTCGACAACCGGGAGCAGGATCGAAGGCGCAAGAAGATACGTACCGAACTCCTTTGCCATGCTTTCGAAGACATCATGATAGTAAGCTTCGATCTCAAGAGCGTCTCTCAGAAAGGCCTTCTTGAAGGGATTGAAGGAAAGCCCCATGTTCTTAACCGCATATTTTGTAAGAGTCTTTGCGGTCGTCTCCTCGAAGCTCAATCTTCTGAAAGAGGGATAAAGAAAGGTCGCAAAGAATTCCGGAAAGACGAGGATATGGTTAATACCCTTCCACAACAGAGAGGCTTCAATGGCATAACTCTTCATCCTTCTACGGAATGCCTCTTCACCAAATGAGTCCTGGTCGAACCAGACCTGAACTGCGGTGAGATCGGTACCGTTCATGAAACGAGTTTGACAATCAATAGTATCAGGCCGACCACTAATAAGATCGGCAGAAAGGCAACCACTAGACCGGAAATGGCAAAGATAACTATCAGAATGACCCCGATCACGGCAACAATCGTTATTATTGCAGGAAAGAATCTTATTGCAAGATACAATAGAAACAGACCACCAACAATAGCTAGAAAAGTGCTCATTAGATCACCTCCGTTCACTGCTTATTGAAAGTATAACGTATCACCTATTATAATTCATTTGGCAATGAAGCTTGCCTTGGAGCAGACTCCTCCAGAACCGCGTCCAGCTGATAGCTTCTACCAAATTCGTATCCTGGTTCTGCTAGACTCTGGAGGAACATATGATTCTTAGCATCTCCCTTATAGTGATTCTCTCGATAGTAGTACTTTCCCTCCTTGAAAGAATTCGTCTTCCCGGTTTAACAGGCCTGATCTCGCTTGGAATAGCTTTGGGACCCGGTGCAATGAATCTCATAGACACATCATTGCTCTCAGTTTCCGATGAAGTTCGGCTGCTCGACTAATGGTCTGATACGTGCCTGTCTTGAGAATTATCAAGAAGATAGGTTCCCTGGCTCTTCGTCTTAGTTTTCTTCCAGGCCTCTTCGAAGGTTTCTCAATTATGGTAATGGCTCACTTCTTCCTGAATCTCAGCCTCATTCAAGACGGAATGTTCGGCTTCACAATTGCGGCTTTGTCACCTGCGGTAGTGGTTCGCGAGATGCTGAGACTGAAAGAAAGGAACTTTGGAAAGAGAAACGAAATACCTTCTACTATTCTAGCGGTAGCTTCAATACACGACATTGTGGCCATTACTCTCTTTACAGTGTTTTTGGGAATTGAAAGAGGACAGGATGTCAGTATCCTTTCTTATGGTGCCAATAGAGATTATTCTCGGAATATCTCTTGGAGCGACAATCGGTTTTCTCTTCAGCCTACTATTCAAAAGATTCCATGTCAGGGACACGAAGAAGGTTCTCTTGACCCTATCGATTGCATTCGTTTTCCACAAACTCGAGGAAGAACTCCCCGTAGCAATTCTCATGGGTGAGGTGCCGATAGATTCTGTCCTGCGAGAGTGGCTCCCGGTAGCCGCCGACAGGATTGCAGGAAAGATGGAGAAAATCTGGGTTGTTTCAGAGATCTTCCTATTCGTTCTAGTGGGCGCAAGTGTTAACGTAAGTGCGATAGGCGACTCATGGCTAATGGTCTTCTTGTAATTCTACTTGGACTCATATTTAGAAGCGTAGGCGTTCTGGCCGCCACTCTCGCTTCGAAACTGGATCTCCGGGAAAGACTCTTTTGCATGATTTCTTATCTGCCAAAAGCTACAGTTCAGGCTGCAGTGGGAGATATATCTTTAGCGATGGGAGTAGCTTACGGCGATGTGATACTCTCGGTTTCAGTACTCTCAATCCTTACAACGGCCCCAGTTGGCGCCATCGGTATCAGACTCGCTACAAGAAGATTCGCGAAAAGCAGTTGAGATAGTCGACTACGTTTCTCTTCGAGTCACTTTCTCAAGGTATAAAAATGTGGAGGCTGTTTTCGATCCAGAGAAGTCGTCGATTATTTTTGACCTCGTTTCCATCTCAGACCCAAAAAGAAATAGACACGGCTCACCCCAGTTTTCTATCCTTTGCTGCGTCCTTCTGCCAAAGTGATTTTGATTGAACAAAAGATTCACTCGCAATTCTATTAGGCGATAGGGCAAAGTTACATCTAACAATGAGCCTACAGTATCCTGATGTGAATTTCCAAAGCAATATTCAGATTTACTGAGTGGAATTATCTTCTGAGACTTTTCTTTTCTTCCAGTTGACGACCACAATACCGGCCGAAACCAATACGAGGGCAAATGCCATGTATGAGTTGAGGGCCTCTCCCGGAATGAAGGCTGCCGAGAGAAAGACACCGGCCACCGGGATCACGAAACGGAACATAGTGATTTCACCGGCTTTGTGAAAGCTGAGAATCGCATACCATAAGGAAAAGGCTATTGCTGAAAGAAGCATAGAATATACTAGAAGGAGATTTCCCTTGAGCGTTAAAACAAGTGAATCCTCTTTCAACCCAGGAAAGCCAGCCATTAGGAGAAGAAAGCCGCCGATCGAAAGCTGCCATCCAGATACGAGGAAGGGCGACCTAACTGCTGAAAGCCATTTGGCATACATGGTGCCGAATGCACCGATAGTCGCTGCGATCAACATGAATCCGTCGCCCAGAAAAACGAAGCTCAGAGTGAATCCCGCCTCAAAATTCGCGAGAATGACCCCCGCAAATCCCAGCATCATCCCAAGTGTCTTTTTCCAGCTCAAGCGGTCATTCTTGTATATGTAATGAGCAAGAAGAATAACGAGAAAGTTCTCTCCGGCCATTATTATCGAAGATTTCATACCCGTCGTGTAGCTCAGCCCGTTATAGAAGAAGAAATAGAGTAGAAAAGTCTGCAATATCCCGAGCGCCAGCAAATGGAGGTAGTCCTTCTTCGCGAATCTCGTTCTACCCTTTCTGCCAAGGGGTATTGAAAGCATAAGCACCATGATACCGGCGCCCAAAAATCGAATTCCTGCGAAGACAAGCTTGGCGGAAACGTCATCCGGAGCAATAGACATTTCCTGGTAACTTAGTTTCAGCACCGGAAAAGCGCTGCCCCAAAGAACCGAACAGAATATTGCAACCAAAGCAGCCATCCACTTCTTTTTCAAAACATCCATGAAATTAGTCTACACCAAAAAGGCCAAGTGGGCTGCAAAATAAGCAATTTAGCCAAAAACAATCATTGAGATGGTCACGAAAACTCTTTAGTGACGCCTGTCACATGACATTCAAAATCCCCATTTGCGCAATAATAAAGGCTTCGACAATGTGCTACTGGGACACTATAAGCTTCGAGAACTGACAGTCCAGAATGATTTCATCCAGTTACTGATCGAAGTCTCGAGAATCATTTGCCGAAGTTCCTCCCCGATCTCATGCGTCGATGCGTCGTCGTCTGGACTAGGCAAGAAAAACTAGTAATACTCCGCCAAAACGCATAATAGATTATCAGTCCTAAAGCTTTTTTCAAGTGTTGCAGCAAAGAGGCCTAATATTCAAAGCATTTTATTCTGTTTAGAAACTGAAATTCTTGATCCTCAGTCACCCTTGAGTCTCTCGATCCAAAGGTCTAATCCTCCATTGTTTTTTTGTCAGGTTGCCGTCATCGGAATCGGAAGTACCCAGTACAACGCAGTCAAGATCTGACGTTTGAATAACAGAAGTCGCGTAATCCTTTGAAGTACCTCCCAAACAGCCTTCCCAGAGTATTTGACCAGAAGATGAAAGCTTTACCAACCAAACGTCCTTTCCTCCTCTGTGCCCGGAAACATCGCCATCGTCTGAATTGCTTCTTCCTCCTACGACATATCCCCCATCTTCGGTCTGGATAACAGATAATGCAACTCTTCTTTCGTTCCTCCGAGTGCCTTCTGCCATTCGATTTCACCGGTCTCATCCAGCTTGACTATCCACAAGTCGTTGCCACCGTTGTTGTAATCAATGTCGCCGTCTGAGGATGACGTATCACCCAGAACGGCAAACCCACCGTCAACGGTCTGAATAATCGATCTGAATATATCACTATAGCTCCCACCCAAAATCTTCTTCCAGATTATTCCGCCGGTCGTGTTGACTTTTACGATCCACGCATCTCCGTAACTCACTGCTTCTTGCTCGAAATCACTACCGTAGATGCTGCTTGAGAAGGTATTGCCGCATGATATGAAGTTACCGTTTGATACCTCCTTAATTGATCTGCCATAGTCGAGATTACTTCCCCCAATGCAGTTCTGCCAGACAAGCCAACCATTTGGATTGACCTTCGCAATCCATGCATCTCCATTTCCATGATTGCCGCTAACATCGACGTCATTTGACAGGATGTGTCCCAAGATAACGAAACCTCCATCATATGTCTGACAGATCTCGTTTGAAGAGTCGTTTTCTGTACCACCCAGACTTCTCTGCCAGATCCCTGGAGGTAAAACTCTCTGGAACGATGCATGGATCGTGTGATCAGCCATGACATGATAGAAGACGTATGAATCGGTTTTCCCTACTGACGAGCCATCAACGACGACATCTTGTACTGCGTAGCCTTTGCTGGGGCTAATCGCGAATGACTGACCCCAGCCTTGAAAGACAGTTACTTCACCTGACGGTGTTATTATGCCACCGACGCCGGCAGATGCAGTTATTGTGAACGTTTTGATGAACCTGGCAAAGATCGTGTGGTCCGCCGTCACATTCTCGAATTCATAAGTCGCGATTGGTCCTATAGAGAGTCCATCAACTTCGACGTCTTCTATTGCGTACCCCTCGTCTGCAAATATGTTGAACACCTGGTTGCTACCTTGAACCACTTCGATATCTCCAGACGGAACGATTGTGCCGCCGGCTTCTGCACTTGAAGTAATTGTATGCGTAACGGGTTTGAACTCAGCATGGAGATAATGATTCCTTTCTACGTTTTCAAACGTGTACTCCGTAAGAATTCCAGCGGATAGCCAGTCAACCGTCACTTCATCTGTGTACCAGCCATTTCCCAGTATAATATCGAAAGTAATATCCTCTCCCAGATCGACCAGCACCTGCTCTGTATGGCGTTTCCCCATCTCGAAGGTTCCCTGCTTATAGAGGTCTCTACCTTCGCGAACCGTATAATTGCCCGAAACGGTAGTAGCTTCAGCAGTACCGTCGAAACTAAACAGGTAGTCTTCAACTCCGGGCAGCTGGATTCCACGGTGAAACTGAAATTGACATCGCCATCTTCGTTTACAGAACCTTTCAGAGCAATATCGTGAGGGCCATTATCGATTGCTGCTATCCCTCCAAACTTCCCTTGGTTCTGCATTTCTATTGCAATGACGAATCCTCTGTCTTCCTTTATGCCCCATTTCATGGTTCCGTCCCAAATGCCCTTTAGATTTTCGTATGAAGAAGACCGGAAGTTCTCTGAATCCCCGAACGTCTCCAGAGAGTCACTTGTATTTACCGAATCATTACCGTTTCAGGAAAGAGTTATCGTGAATTCGCGGGCAGACAAAGCGTGATATCAATTCTCTGTCTTCAGTAATAAGAAAGCTGTAGCTTTCGTTTTTATCAACTTTAGACAGATCCTCCATCCAGTACATAAATCGCCAGCCTTCATTCGGAGTTGCAACTACGGTCACCTCACTCCCATGGTCGAATAGTCCGCCTCCACTAACTATCCCTCCGGTTTCGGGCGTGGCCTCGACTGTAACCTCGTGACTCGTTCTAACGAAATTCGCTACGATCGTTCTATCCCTTTCAGCTAAAAACTCGTAGATTGAATCTTCGCTTTGCTCAAAGCCCGACTCGGTCCAGTTAACAAACTGCCAATGCGATTAGAAGTAGCGATTGCAGTAACCTGGCTTTCGTGAAAATACTTTCCACTTCCACTTACCTGCCCACCTTCTGCAGGGTTTGCAGTAAGAGTTATGAGATGCTGATTCTCTTTTACACAAGAAGATAAGGTCAGGAGTATTACCAGTAGTGTGATAATCAATACGTGCCTTGTCATGCTTATCCCTCCTCAAGCTTCCAGAAAGCCGCAAAGCCGTCTATGATAACTGGTTTTTTGGCGATCTGGCAAACAAATATGACCTTGAAATGTTTCAATCGAGGGATCAGAATAGAAGAACTGGAGAAAATAAGGCCTTTTGCAGTACTTACATTTTCAGTATTTCAGCAGTGAGACTCAATACAATGGAAGTGAATCAGATTTCTCCACACCCGTAGTACTTCAGAATTCGTGTCTTTGCTGAAAACCTCTACAATACAAGAAGTCCGTTTTCTCATGTATGTCACACAAGATAATGATTAGATGGTAAGAAAGAGATTATTGAAAAGTTAGAACTTTGAAGACAATTGAGATCAACCTTAAGGCGAAAGTCATCTTTCGCTGGACAGAGAAGAGGATACGATAACACTACGTACTGTTGTTCCTTACATTTCTTCTTGAGGGAAAGTCGTAATTTGGGGTTGAAGATCTCGGGAATACAGGCTGCTTCGCACAAGATAAGAGACATGCCAACTTCCTGAAATGGTTGGGGTAAATCGCAAAGGAGAAAATCGTCTTGAAAACAAACGAATACCCACTCGGCACAAGATATTTTCTGTAACTTTAGTGGCTTGCCTAAAACCGTTCTCAACTGCAATGATTGCATTTCTAAGAAGAGTGCAGTGCTTAGCCTCTGATCTTCACTTTCTTTCTTCGCTCTATTTGCTCTCTCAAGGACTTGAACTGACAAAGCTAGGAACATCAAATTGATCCCTTGACAGCTTTTACAGATGCCTGAACGCCGAAGAATCTCTCTGAACGTGCTTCACAGAGAGAATATTGTGGAGCAGTAATATCATATCATCAATATGCTGAGTACTCTCAACTGGAAGATCGACATTTCTGCTTCCCTTAGAAGGAGCTGAGATAAGACGTCGGGTCTGTCGGTAATTATCGAAGCGATGCCCATTGCAGAGTATCGCGACATTGCTTCCGTATTGTTTACCGTCCATACATGGACATCTCTTTCCAGAGATTTTGCTCTCTGAATAAACCTTTCACTCAGAATCGTAGAAGGAACACAATAAAAATCCACATCCGTATTCCAGACACTATTGCTCAGATGTCCTACAATAAGTCCAATGGGAATATCTGGCGCAAGCTCTCTCACGGTTGAGAGTCTTTCGATACTCGTTGAAGTGATTATAACCCTGTTCGAAAAATTCATCTCTTTGATTAGCTGCACGGTCGCCTCGGAAATTCCCGGCGAGTACCCATAATCCTTAAGTTCAACATTCAGT
>WOZY01000288.1 GCA_011620045.1 Mesotoga sp. | reverse complement strand
GTCAAGATAAATCTGGCTTTACCGAATTCTGCGGAATTTCTGATAGTATCTAAGTGAGGAGGACAGATGGGAAACAAGGCGCATGTTTTGCTGTTTTCACTAATAGCTCCGTTTTATAATGTCGCTTTCAAGTCGCAGCTGAAGAATTATCGAAGGCTCTTAAAAGAGCATCGGTCTCTAATTGGCGAGGATATCGAGAGCGTCCTCGATATCGGTTGCGGAACCGGTGCTCTTGCCAAGGCATTCGACGAACTGGGATACAGAGTAACGGCTGTAGATGCTTCGACTTCAATGGTAGCGATAGCGAGGCATAATCTTAAGGAAAGCGGAGTCAAAGTCGTTCAAGGCGATTTTTTTGACAAACTCCCCTTTGAAGACAATAGTTTTGATCTTCTCGTTGCATCTTATGTCGTGCACGGTCATAAGATTGACGGCAGAGAGAAGTTCTATAAAGAGAGTCGGAGAATCTGCAGGAAAGAGGTTCTGATTCACGAGTTCTTTCCGAATATAAACCCCTTAGTCTATGTTGTCGAGTTCTTCGAGAGAAGCGATTACAGAAATTTCGTTCCGAAAGCCTTCGAAGAGCTCAAAGAGAATTTTCCTGTTGTAAAAGGCGTTAGGCTTTCCTCTACGACAGGTTGGTATTTATGTCGGTGCGAATAGGCTCTTAGGTAGTTGGGTCTTCAAGATTTTGAATTAGCAGGCGTTCAAGGAAGGGCTGGTGTTTCAATATTTGAACGAGAGCATTCTGGGGGTCTACAGGTGAAGAAAGCTATTCCTTACATGTTTATTGCACCTGCAGGTGCGATAATCGGTTTCTTTTTTCTATATCCATTGATATACTCATTTGCCATCAGCCTTTTTGAGTGGGATCTATCGCCGACAATGACTTTCGTTGGTTTGGGGAACTACGCGCAGATTCTGTCATCGAGCGAATTCTGGGACTCAATGTTATACACCGCTTACTACATTCTCGGCGTTCTTCCTTTTTCGCTCCTTATCGGTTTTCTTTTCGCCAATCTTCTGAACGATTCGACTATGAAGGGAATCGGGTTCTTCCGAATGATCTATTTCCTTCCGGTTGTAACATCGCCTATTGCAGCCGGTATGGGATTCAGCTTTCTCTTTAGCACTGAACTCGGGTATGTTAATCACATAATCGGGTCGTTTGGAGGGGAGTATGTGAACTGGTTGACGAACCCTGAGGGGATTGTTCAAATCCTGTTCAACTGGACTGGAATTCAGCTTCCAAAGGTATTGCAGGGTCCTAGCGTGGCGCTGTTCGTGATAATACTAATGGGGATCTGGCAGAATATTGGATACGCAATGGTCGTTTATCTTGCAGGCCTTCAGAATATCCCACCGACTTACTATGAAGCTGCCGCGCTGAGCGGGGCAAACAAGTTCCAGATGTTGAGAAAGATCACTGTACCTCTTCTTTCGCCGACCACTTTCTTTCTACTGATAATGTTCAGCATAAGTTCCTTTCAGGTTTTTGGTCCAATAATGGTCATGACTCCCGACGGAGGGCCGCTCAACACAACCTCGGTCGTTGTCTTTCGGCTCTATCGAGAGGCCTTCTCTTATTACAGGTTTGGTTACGCAGCAGCTATGGCCTTTGTTTTGTTCCTATTCGTGATCTCGCTTACTGCCTTTCAGGTGAAAACTATCGAGAGGACGGTACATTATGACTAAAAGGATTGGGAGAGTTTTCAAGTACGCGATACTTATAGCCGGTGCAGTTGTAATGATCTTTCCGTTCTTCTGGTCTTTCATGACATCGTTCAAGGATTTGAGAGAGATTCTCAGAGATCCCTTTTCTCTAATTCCAAGGGAATTCACTCTGAAGAATTATGTCAGTGTTTTCAGCAAAGTTCCATTTGCCAGATACCTTTTGAATAGCACAATTGTGGCGCTGGCCACCACTGTTTTGCAACTTGTGACGGCTTCTCTGGCAGCCTTTGCATTTGCCAGGATGAAATTCAGGGGCAGAGAAGTGATATTCTATGTCTTTCTGGCTACTATGATGATTCCCCAGCAAGTTGTAATGATTCCTCAGTATCTCGTAGTAATGAGACTCAATATGGACAACTCCTATTTAGGGTTGATCTTGCCTCACGCGGCCACCGCAATTTCGATATTCTTTCTCAGGCAGTTCTTCTTGACAATCCCGAGAGATCTTGAGGACGCTGCCACGATCGATGGTTGCGGCCCGCTCAGGACTCTGTTCAATGTATTTCTTCCTTTGACCAAGCCGGCCATAGCTACCATTGCCGTCTTCTCTTTTATGTGGTCATGGAATAACTACTTCTGGCCTTTGCTTGTCATAAGTGAACCGGAAATGAGAACCGTCCAGCTTGGTCTGGCGATGTTCAAGTCAGAGGGTGGAATCCAGTGGGGGGAGTTTATGGCTGCGACAGTCGTAGCCACGCTACCGATCATGATTGCTTATTTCGTTGCCCAGAAACAGTTTGTCAAGGGGATAACCCTTACGGGATTAAAAGGATGAAGAAAAGGAGGAAAAGATGAAAAGAATTACGTCGGTACTTTTGCTGTTAATCCTGGCAGTTGCTAGCCTGGGGTCCGTAACTCTCACATTCTGGCATTCGATGTCGGATTATCAGAAGCCGATTATCGACAAGCTTGTTGCCGATTTCAACAAGGCTCACAAAGACATCACGGTAAGGGCAATATTTCAGGGATCCTACGATGATACTGTTACAAAGCTAAAGACGGCTCTACTCACCGGGAAGGGTCCGGATGTTGCTCAGGTCAACATAGAGCACATTCAGATCTTTTCCAAAGATGGTTCCTTACAGGATCTTACTGATCTGATCGGCGGCGACTCTTCTTTGAGTCCAGAGGACTTTGTCGATAGTTTCTGGCAAACGATAATTCGTGACGGGTACCCTTACGCACTTCCCTTCAACATAAGCGCACTAATGCTGTTTTACAACAAAGATCACTTCAAGGCAGCCGGATTGGACCCTGACAGACCTCCTCAAAACTGGGAGGAGTTGGAGGAGTATGCGCGAAAGCTGACAATCAGAAAGCCTGGTGATTCAAGGCCTTCTCAGTATGGTCTCCTGTGGGGTGTTGACGCAATGTTCTACCAGTTTGAACCTCTGGTCTGGCAGAATGGTGGAGAGATCTTCAATGAGCAAATGACCGAGTGTGTTATCAATTCTCGTGAGGGAATTGAGGCTCTGGAGACCTGGCGGAGATGGTTCACGGAAGGCCTTTCTCCTGTTGATCTCACTATTGATGAAGGAATACAGTCCTTCACAATGG